>JBOGHQ010000136.1:0-15286 GCA_050744785.1 Acidimicrobiales bacterium
ATGCTCAAGCTGGCGCCGCAGCACACCATCGTCGACGCCGTGTCGGCCATGCACCGCCTGGACCTGCCCCTGCTGCGCAGCCTGCTCTCCACCGGCCCCAACGGGCTGCTGGTGCTGCCTGCGCCCCGGGAGCCGGCCTTCGGCGACCAGGTGACGGCCAGCGACATGCACACCATCCTGGAGCTGCTGCGCAGCTTCGCCTTCAACGTGATCGTGGACACGCCCACCCAGTTCAGCGACGTGGCCCTCCATCTCATCGAGGCCAGCGACGACCTGGTGCTGGTGGCCGGCATGGACGTGCCCAGCATCAAGAACATGAAGATCGGGCTCCAGACCCTCAAGCTGCTGGGGACGCCCTCCAGCAAGCTGCGCCTCGTGCTCAACCGGGCCAACGCCAAGGTGGGCCTGGACGTGGGCGAGGTCGAGAAGACCCTGCACCTCAAGGCGGAGGCGCTGTTGCCGAGCGACATCCTGGTGCCGCAGTCGGTCAACAAGGGCGTCCCCGCCGTGATCAGCGCCCCCCGTTCCGGCTTCGTCCGCACCCTCACTGCATTCTCGGAAGTTCTGGTCCCGGACGTCGACCAGCGGCGTCGGAGAGGTTAGGCACCGATGTCCCTCTACAAGCGGCTCCAGGAGACGCAGACGCAGCCCCTTCGGCGGGACGCCGCTCTGGACGAGCTTCGCCTGAAGGTGCACCACGAGCTCATCGAGGTGCTGGGCCCGATGCTCTCGGACAGCCACATCAGCGAGATCGAGCTGCGCCGGCGGGTGGAGGAGGAGCTCCGCAACGTGCTGGCCGCCGAGACCACCCCCATGTCGCTGGCCGACCGGGAGGCTCTGGTCCGCGACGTCACCGACGACGTCATCGGCTACGGGCCCATCGACCGCTACCTCAAGGACCCGGCCATCACCGAGGTGATGGTGAACGGGCCGGAGAACGTCTACCTGGAGCGGGCCGGCAAGATCTTCAGGGCGCCCATGGGTTTCGTGGACGTCCCCCACCTTCGGCGCATCATCGACAAGATCGTGAGCCAGGTGGGCCGGCGGGTCGATGAGTCGACCCCCATGGTCGACGCCCGGCTGCCCGACGGCTCCCGCGTCAACGCGGTGGTGCACCCGCTGGCCATCGGCGGCCCCTTCCTCACCATCCGGAAGTTCTCCAAGGACCCCTTCACCATCGACGACCTGATCGGGTTCGGCACCCTCGACGCCGAGGTGGCCAGGTTCCTCGACGCCTGCGTGAAGGGCCGTCTGAACATCATCGTGTCGGGCGGTACCGGCACCGGGAAGACGACGCTGCTCAACGTGCTGTCGGGCTACCTGCCCAACGACGAGCGCATCGTCACCGTCGAGGACGCCAAGGAGCTCCAGCTCCGCCAGGAGCACGTGCTCTCGCTGGAGTCCCGGCCGCCCAACATCGAGGGCCGGGGCGAGGTCACCATCCGGGACCTGGTCCGCAACTGCCTGCGCATGCGGCCCGACCGGATCGTGGTCGGCGAGTGCCGGTCGGGCGAGGCCCTGGACATGCTCCAGGCCATGAACACCGGCCACGACGGCTCCCTCACCACCATCCACTCCAACAGCCCCCGCGACACCCTGGCCCGGATCGAGACCATGACCCTGATGGCCGGCTTCGACCTGCCGGTGCGGGCCATCCGGGAGCAGATGTCGTCGGCCCTCGACCTCATCGTCCACCTCACCCGCCTGCGGGACGGCACCCGCCGGGTCACGCACGTGACCGAGGTCCAGAACATGGAGGGCGACGTGATCATCCTCCAGGACGTCTTCCTGTTCGACTGGCACATGGGCGTGGACGAGCAGGGGCGCTTCAAGGGCTCACTCAAGCCCACCGGCATCCGGCCCAAGTTCTCCGAGAAGCTCAAGGACCTCGGCATCGAGCTGGCCGCCGGCATCTTCGTCGGCCACGAGACCGACCGGCGCCACGGCCGGCGATGAAGCGGCTCCTGGCCGCCGCCCTGCTGGCGGCCCTGGCCCTGCTGCTGGCGGCGCCGCCGGCGCCGGCGGCCGACGCCATCGTCATCCGCAAGCTGGACCTCAGCGCCTACCCCACCGTCACCATCTCCGCCCTGGTGGCGGGGGAGACGCCCGACCCGCGAAACTTCTCGTTGCGGGAGAACGGGCGCATCCTCACCCAGTTCGAGGTCATCCCCATCGGGCAGACCGACACCGCCATCGGCATCGTGCTGGTGATCGACGTGTCCGGCTCCATGCGCACCGGCAACAAGCTGGCCGCGGCCAAGGACGCGGCCAAGCAGTTCGTGGCCCAGAAGCTGCCCAACGACCAGGTGGCGGTGGTGGCCTTCAGCAACCAGGCCCAGGTGGTGTCCAACTTCACCAACGACGGGGCCCGGCTCACCCAGGTCATCGACGGCCTGGTGGCCACCGGTGAGACGGCGCTGTTCGACGGCGTCCGGACGGCGGCCACGCTGTTCAACGACCGGCCCGACCTCCAGGCCAACATCGTGGTGCTCTCCGACGGTGCCGACACCGTGTCGCAGAACGGCGTGGCGGAGGCCGAGTCGTCGGTCCTCTCGGCCAAGGCGGCCCTCTTCGCCGTCGGACTCCGGGGCGGCGAGTTCGACGCCGCCTCCTTGAACCGGCTGGCCTCCGCCAGCGGCGGCCAGTACACCGAGACCACCGACACGCAGGCCCTGCGCAGCCTCTACGCCAACGTGCAGCGGGCCCTCCAGAACCAGTACGAGATCAACTACACGTCCACGGCCACGGAGGGCACGGTGGAGATCAGCCTGGCCGCGGAGGGCGCCCGGGCCACGGCCGGCCCGGTGAAGGCGGGTTCCGGCGCGGTGGCGGAGGGGGCCACGGCCCGGCCGGAAGCGGCGGACAAGTCGAGGTTCTCGGGCTCGTTCGGCGGTACGGCTGGTCTGGTGCTCATCGCAGTGGCCGCCTTCCTGGCCGCCGCCCTCCTGGTCCTCGGTCTCAATGCGATGTTCGGCCGGGAGACGCCGGCGCTGGCCGAGACGCTGAGCCAGTACGACGTCGAGTCCGCCAGCGAACGGCGGGCCCGCCGCCGGCGCGGTGGCGCCGACATGGACCTGGCCCAGACCGCAGTGCTCCGCCGCGCCGTCGAGGCCACCGCCAAGATCGCCCGGGAGCGGGGCCTTCTGCAGGTCGTCGAGTACAAGCTGGAGAAGGCGGACCTGCCCGTCCGGCCGGCCGAGGCACTCTTCTTCTACGCCGTCGGTGTCCTCGTCTTCTTCCTCGTCGGCCTCCTGCTCCAGGGCGCCTTCGGCGGCCTCATCGCCCTGCTCGTGTTCGGGCTCACCCCGGTCGCCATCCTCGACTACATGGGCGCCCAGCGGCAGCGGAGGTTCACGGCCCAGCTCCCCGACATGCTCCAGCTCCTGGCCAGCACCCTTCGGGCCGGCTACTCGCTCCTCCAGGGCGCCGATGCGGTGTCCGAGCAGGTGGACGACCCCATGGGCAAGGAGCTGCGCCGGGTGCTGGTGGAGGCCCGGCTGGGCCGGCCCCTCGAGCAGGCCTTCGAGGACTCCGCTCGGCGGGTGAAGTCGAAGGACTACGAGTGGGCCGTGATGGCCATCAGGATCCAGCGGGAGGTGGGCGGCAACCTGGCCGAGCTCCTCCAGACCGTGGCGGAGACCATGGTGGCCCGGGAGCGGCTCCGGCGGGAGATCCGGACCCTCACCGCCGAGGGCCGTATCAGCGCCATCGTGCTCGGCATCCTGCCCGTGGCCATCGGCGCCATCGTCTACGCCCTCAACCCCGATTACCTCGACCCCCTTCTCCACCGCGGGAGCGGCCAGCTGATGCTCGTCGGCGCCATCGTCGTGGCCATCGCCGGCTTCCTGTGGATGAAGAAGATCATCACCATCGAGACCTGAGCCATGCTGCTGCTCGTCGTTGCCTCTGTGTTCGGGATGTGCTCCCTTGCCGCGTGGGCGGCCGCGGGCGGCATGGCCGAGCGGGCCGCGGTTCGCTCCTCACTCCGCCAGCTCGAGGACTACGAGGCGGCTGCGCTTCCGTCCCGCCAGATCGAGCTGGCCGAGGGCTTCGGGGCCCGGGTGGCGGCGCCCGTGGCCAGGTCCCTGGTCGGGGTGGGGCGCCGCTTCACGCCCCAGGACTACATCACCAAGTCGGCCGAGAAGCTCACCCACGCCGGCCTGAGCCGGGCCGACGACCTGGACCGCTTCCTGGCCATCCGGGTGGCAACCGTGGCGCTGGTGCCGGTGGCCCTCTTCCTCTGCTTCGTGGTCCTCCCCCTCGAGGGACGGACGCCGTTCGCGCTCGCGATCTTCCTCGTCATGCTCCTCGTCCTGGGCCCCGACGCGATGCTGAACCGCAAGGTGGAGGAGCGGCAGCGGGCGATCCAGATGCGGCTGCCCGACGTCCTCGACCTGCTCACCATCAGCGTGGAGGCCGGCCTCGGCTTCGAGCAGGCCCTGGATCGCACGGTGTCCGCCGTCCCGGGACCGCTCTCGGAGGAGTTCGGCCGCATGATCGGCGAGGTGCGGGCCGGCTCCACCCGGGCCGAGGGCCTCCGGGCCCTGGAGCAGCGCACCGGCGTGCCGGAGGTCAAGTCCTTCGTGCTGGCCCTGCTCCAGGCCGACACGTTCGGCGTCTCCATCGGCAACATCCTTCGCCAGCAGGCCGACGAGATGCGGGTCCGCCGCCGCCAGCTGGTCCAGGAGATCGCCCAGAAGGCGCCCGTGAAGATGCTGTTCCCGATGGTGTTCTGCATCTTCCCGTCGCTGTTCGTCGTGGTGCTGTCGCCGGCCATGTTCAGCATCGCGGACAACCTCTGATCCGTCGTCTGCGGGCGCCCTCGATGGCGGCCGTCCTCGGGGCCGGTGCCGCCCTGTGGGGCCTCTGCCTCGGGCTGCGGCCGATGGGCGACAACTCGGCGCTGACCCATCTGGCCACGGGCCGGCTCATCCTCGAGGACGGCATCCCGCGCCACGATCCGTTCTCCTTCACCGCGCCCGGCCATGCCTGGACGGTGTACTCGTGGTTGGCATCGACGGGCATGGCACTGGCCGAGCGGGCCATCGGCGACAACGGCATCCAGCTGTCCCATGCGGTGCTCACCATGAGCCTCGGCCTCCTGGCGTGGCTGCTGACCCGGCCGGCGGGAGCCCTGGCCGGTCGCATCGTGGCCGTGGCCCTGGTGCTGGTGCTCGGCAACAGCGCCTGGCCGGAGCGGCCGCTCCTCGTCGCCCTGGTGCTGTTCGCCCTGCTGATCCTCACCGTGGAGCGGGAGGGGCCGCCATGGGCGATCCTTCCGATCATGTGGGTCTGGGTCAACGTCCATGGAAGCTTCCCGCTCGGCGTTGCGTACCTGCTGGTCCGCCTGGTGGGGCGACGCATCGACGGATCGGACCTCCGGCGCCTGCCGTCGCAGGCGAAGATGGTGCTGATCGGCCTGCTGGTGGCGGCGATCAACCCGCTGGGCCCGCGCCTGCTCATCTTCCCGTTCGAGCTGCTGGGCCGCCACGACATCCTGAGGCGGGTCCAGGAGTGGCGGTCGCCGGACTTCTCCAACCGGGTCAACCTGCTGCTGCTGGCGGCCATCCTCTTGTCGATCTTGATGGCTGGCCGGCGCGGCTCATGGGAGGACGGGCTGACGGCGCTGGTGTTCGGCGCCGCCGCCTGCCTCGCGATCCGCAACATCGCTCCGGCCACGCTGGTGCTGACACCGGTGCTGGCACGGGCGCTGAGGGGGTTCGGCAGCATCCGGGGAGAGGAGCGGAACCGGGTGACCGCCGTCGCCCTGGCGGCCATCGTGGGCGTGGGGGTGGTCACCACCGCCGTCTACCTCGACGGCCCCGCCTACGACCTGGCCAAGTACCCCGAGGAACAGCTGGCCTGGATGGAGGCGCAGGGGCTGCTCGGCGAGCGCATCGCCACCCAGGACTTCGTCGGCAACTACCTCACCGCCCGGCCGGGCCCGAAGCTGAAGGTGTTCTTCGACGACCGCTTCGACATGTACCCCCGGGAGGTGATCCGCGACTCGCTGCGGTTGCTGGACGGTGCCGAGGGCTGGGACGAGTCGCTCGATCGCCACCGCGTCGACGTGGTGCTCTGGCGGAAGGGCGCACCCCTGGGCAGCATCCTGGCCGTTCACCCCGGCTGGGAGATCGTGCAGCAGGACAAGCGATGGCTGATCGCCGTGCGCCGGACGGCGCAGAGCGACGCCGCCAAGGCGGTCCTCGCCAAGGCTTGATCCGGGAACGCAAGAGGGGCGGCCGCCGGCCGCCCCTCTTGAACGAAGTGCCCGGTTGCTTACGGGTTGGGTACCAGCGCGCTCCCGGTGGAGCTGAAGCTGCTCTCCGCCTTCTCACCGATGAGGGTGATGGCGACGATGCAGACGACGGCGATCAGAGCGAGGAGCAGGGCGTACTCCACGAGGCTGGCGCCCCGCTCGCTCCTGATCCGGCTCCGCACCTGGGCCTGGCACCAGGCCCAGCAGACATTGACGAGATGCATGGGCATTCCCCCCTGAGGGTAGTGGGTTCCCCGGCCCGGAACATGGCGACTGCGTCGCCGGCCGGACCCTAGCGGACCGGGGTCGCTGAGGTCCGGATTCTCTGAGAGGCGCGCAAGGGGCGCCTCGTGCGAGGCGCCCCTGCACTCCCGTCTTCCCCCTTGAAACCACGGCTCGCCGTTGAGCCGCACGCATGGGCGAGATCGAGCCTTAGTTCTGGGTGAGGGCGCTACCCGTGGAGCTGAAGCTGCTCTCCGCCTTCTCACCGATGAGGGTGATGGCGACGATGCAGACGACCGCGATCAGGGCGAGGAGCAGGGCGTACTCCACGAGGCTGGCGCCCCGCTCGCTCTTGATCCGGGCACGGACCTGCGCCTGGCAGTAGGACCACACAACGTTGATCAGATTCACGACCCGCTTCTCCCATGGTTGTGGACTAACACGGAAAGTATCGGCACCGCCACGGGCAGGGACCATAGGCCATCTGACCGTTTCTCCCACCCTGAATCACGCCAAACGGATGATTCCCATCCGAACCGCCAACAACACCGCCTGGGTGCGGTCGCGGGCTTCCAGCTTATGGTAGATCGAGGAGAGGTGGTGGCGGACGGTCTTGGTGCTGATGAAGAGGGTGTCGGCCACCTCGGGCGTGGACAGGCCCTTGCCGATGAGCTCCAGCACCTCCTGCTCGCGCCGCGTCAGGAGCGGCCCGCCCTCGGACGGCCCGGCGCCGGCCGCCTCGGCCTCGGTCAGCATGGCCGCGGCCAGGTCCGGCGACAGCGCCGTCTGGCCCGCGGCCACCTCCTCGATGGCAGCCAGGATGTCCTCGGTGGTGCAGTCCTTGACCAGGTAGCCGGCCGCACCGGCCCGCAAGGCGGCGTTGATCACGGAGTGGTCGGCGTGCATGGTGAGCATCACGACGTCGACGTCGGGCAGCTGGGACCGGATGGCACGGGTGGCTTCCACGCCGTCGGTGCCCGGCATCGACACGTCCATGAGCACCACGTCGGGCGCCAGTTCGCGGGCCAGCTGCACGGCTTGGTCGCCGTCGGCTGCCTCCCCGACGATGGTGACCCGGGGGGACTCGAGCGACCGCCGCAGGCCTTCGCGCAGCAGGGTGTGGTCGTCGGCCAGCAGGACACGGACCGGGGCCGCGCCGGTCACTGTTGCACCATCGCGTTGCGATGCCGCACCAGCGAGTTGCTGATGGACCGTCCTCCCGGGCCGGTCACTGTTGCACCGCCAGGTGCTGCATCGGCACGGTGAGGCGCACGGTGGTGCCCTGGCCGGGTGGGGACTTGAAGGCGAGGGAGGCCCCGATGGCGTGGGCCCGCTCGTGCATGCCGACGAGCCCGTAGCCGTCCGGCCGCATCGCCATGGGCGGCATTCCCTCACCGTCGTCCGCCACCACCAGCACCGCCTCGTTGCCGCTGGCCCCCCACTCGACTCGAAGGGTGGTGGCCCTGGCGTGGCGCTCGACGTTCAGCACTGCCTCCTGGGCGATCCTCCAGACCTCACGTTCGACGGTGAGGGCCAGGCGGGGTGACGGCGTGCTGATCAGGTGGACCTCCAGTCCCGTCCGGTGGCGCACTCGCTCCAGGAACTGCCGCAAGGCGGCCGCCAGGTCATGGTCCTCGGACACGTCGGTGCGCAGATCGTAGAGGGCCTCCCGCAGGTCGCTGACCACGGCTCGGACGTTCTCCCGGAGTTCCAAGATCTGCCCCTCGAAACTGGTGGTCGGGGCGTTCTTTGCCAAACGGTCCAACTCGAAGCCTACGAGAGCCAGGGACTGCCCCAGCCGGTCGTGGAGGTCCCGTGCGATGCGGCTGCGCTCCTGCTCGGTGGCCAGCGTGCCGATGCGCTGGAAGGTGCGGGCGTTGTCGAGTGCCACCGCCATCTGGAGGGCCACCGTCTCCATCACCTCCACCTGGCGCTGCTCGTACGGCTCGCTGCCCCGCTCCACCGCCACCAGGCCCAGCCGCTCGTCCTGGGCCACCAGACGGGCGTAGATGCCCGATCGCGACCCAACCCCGAGCCCCGGTGGTGTCCCGCCCAGCGAGACCAGTCGCACGGGCAGCGGGCCCTCGGCCGTCTGGCGCAGCACCGGTGGCAGGTCGGTGGTCGACATGGGGCCGACCAGCCGGACTCCCGCCGCCTTGGCCACCGACCACCGCTCGTCCTCGTACAGCAGGATCACCACGACGTCGGGCTCGAACAACTCCCGGAGCCGGGTGCTCACCGAGTCGATGGTCTCGGTGAGGTCGAGCGACATGGGCAGGGTCTGGGCGGCCTGTCGCAGCTGGGAGAGCAGATCGTTGACCTCGGAGAGCTGCCGGAGCTGGCCCACGAACCTCGAGGTCTCGGCCCGGGCCTGAAGGGCGAGCCTGCGGACGTAACCGGCCAGGATGGCGACCAGGATCAGCTCCCCGGCCCAGCGGACCGTGACCTGCGTGCTGGGATCGGCGGCGGCCAGGTGGTAGGGGGCGGCGACGCCGATGAGGCAGAGGGCGGCGGCGTTGAGGGCCAGGGCGATGCCACCCGTGAAGCCGGCCGCGCTGATCACGACGATCAGGCCGAAGATGAACGGCGACTCCCAGTAGCCGGTGGCCACCACGGCAGTGACCATGACGGCCGCCTCGATGGCGATGGCGAAGAGAGCGCCCCGCGAGCGGCGCCCGAAGTCCGATGGGATCACGGTGCGCCACAGCGAGTAGCCGAGCATGGCGGAGGCGATGATCGTGTCGGCGGCGCTGGCTTCGCCGGTGGACAGCAGGAGAAGGCCGAGCGCCGTCGTGGCCCAGCGGATGGCGGTGATGAGCGGGGTGAAGGACGGGATGGTGCCGAGCGAGGAAGACGGCACCGGCTCGGCACGCCACTGGGGGACCAGCCGATCCGCCTCGCCCGGGCCCCTCTCCTCGGTGGTCGCTCGACGAAGCTTTATGCCACCCACCTCGTGCCGGTCTCGTCCGAGGCGAATGGTAGACGGCCGCCGGCGCCGCCTACTCCACGGGATCGACGCCCAGCGCCCGGAGCCGGGCCGCCAGCCGTTCCGCCCGTGCCAGCTCGTCGCCGCCGTCGAGGACCTCGTGGCCGTTGCGGAGGGTGACCCGGAGGGCGCCGGGCGCCGGCGTCTCGATCCGGGCCCCGCCGATGGCCTCTGAGCTGTAGTCGGTCCCCAGGTCGGTCCGCACCAGGGTGTCGCCCCGGAGCTCCCAGACGGCGATGAACCCTTCCTCCCGGTCGACCTCGAGGTGGAGGGGCACGCCGATGCGGCCGAACAGGGCACGCTTGGCGCCCAGCTCGGCCAGGCCGGACGGGGCCCGGTTCTTGGGCGACAGCACCTCGATGGTGACGGAGGGCGTCGGCTCGGCTGGCACCCGGTACACCGTCCGGTCACCGGCGGTGACGCCCGGGACGGCGAACACGTCGGGCGAGACCGCCACCCGGTCGTCCACCCGCAGGAAGATCTCGCCGAACACCCCGGCGACACCACGCAGAGCGCGGGACAGGGCGGCCCGCAGCAGGGCCACGGTGCGCACGTGGGCCTCCGTGGCCGTCATGCCGGGAGCCTCGATGGGCAGCTCCGTGGCCAGCGCCTCTTCGGCCATCGGCCCATGGTACGTGCCCACATCTGCCCTCCCCGCTCGACGGCTGGTCACCGACGATGGTGTAGGTCGGGTGTGGCAGGGCCTGAGCTCCTCCTGCCAGGGAGTGGCGGCGGCCGCTCGTCGGTAGCATGCGACCCCGTGCATGGCCGCCCGGTCGCCGCCGGTCGCGCCACGGCGGCCAAGGACGACGGCAGCAGTCGCCCTGCCCCTGCCTCGTGAGGCTGTTCCGGCGGGCGTGGCTGCTGCCGCTGTGGGCCCACTGCCTCGCCTTTGCAGGGTTGCTCGTCGTCGTGGCGCCCCTGCTCCGGATCGACGAGGCGTTCACCATCGACGAGGGCGCCTACGGGATCCAGGTCCGCGCCCTGGACCGTGGGGGCTGGGCCTACGAGTACGCCGGCGAGGAGGTGGACTCGGAGCTGGAGTGGCTGCCGCTCTACAACCCGACGCGCGGCGAGGATGGGGCCTACCCGTACGTGAAGCACCCCTTCTACCCCGTGGCCCAGCTGGGGGCGTCACGGCTTGTGGGCGACGTGGTGGGCGTCCACCTGTGGGCCCTGCTCGGGGCGCTCGGCGTGGCCGTGGCGGCGTGGCTGGTGGCCGGCGAGATCGAGCCCTCGGCCCGCCGTGCGGCGTTCTGGGTGGCCGCCGCCGCCCCGGTCCTCGTGAACGCCTACATCGTGTGGGCCCATGCGCCGAGCGCGGCACTGGCCGGGTTCGCCGTCCTGGCCGGGCTGCGAGCGGCCCGGGCCCTCCAGTGGCGCTGGGCCCTGCTCCTGGCCGCCTGCCTGGGCGTCGGCGTCCTCATCCGGGCCGAGATGCTGCTGTTCGCCCTTGCCCTTGCCGGAGCCATGGCGGTAGGGCTGTGGCGGAGGGGCCTGGCATGGGCGGCCGGCGTGCCCGTCCTCTGCGCCGCCGCGGGTGCCGGCGCCGTCCTGGTCGAGAGCCGGTGGCGGCGCAGCATCGTGGGCCGGTCCTCCTCGGTGGCCGGGTTTCGCGGTGAGGACGGTTCACCGTTCGCCGGGTCGGGCGGGCTCTCCTCGTTGACTCGCTGGGTGGAGGGCCGGGCGGAGGGCGCCTGGAACTCACTCTTCCAGGGCAGCCTGGGCGAGCAGCGGGCCGCCCTGCTGGTGGCGGGGGGGATGGTCATGGTGCTCTTCGGTGCATGGGTCGCCCGCCGGCGCCGCCCCAACTGGCAGCGCGACACCTTGGTGGCGATGGCCGTCGCCACTCTGCTGTACGCCCTGCGGCTGCGGTCGGACGCCACCCAGCCCATCACCGGGTTCTTGGCGGCGTGGCCGCTGGCCCTGCTGGGGCTGGTGCTGGTCCCCCGTGAGCACCTGAGGAAGGCGCACGTCCTCGTGGTGTCGGTGGGGCTGTTCTCGCTGGCCGTCCTGGCCACCCAGTACCGGATCGGTGGCGGCCGGGAGTGGGGCGGCCGGTTCTTCTTCCCGATGGTCGTCCCCGTGGCCGTCCTCGCCTGCCTGGGCCTGCGGCACGGCCTTGCCTCGGCCAGGGCCGACCGGGCCGCCTGGAAGGCGCTGGCCGGCCTGGGGGTGCTGCTGGCGGTCCTCCCCACGGTGGCGGGGTTCCGGGTGCTCCACACCTCCCGCACCCAGGTGGGCGCCATCCTCCGCGAGGTGGCCGGGGGCGAGCCCACCCTGATCATGACCCACGTCTCCGGCCTGCCGCCCTTCGCCTGGCAGGAGTACCCCGAGGTGGGGTGGCTGGCCGTGCCGCCGAGGGAGTTCGCCGAGGTGGCGGCCAGGCTGCGGGCCGCCGGGGTCGAGGACCTGCTGCTCCTCGGGCCGAAGACGACCGAGCCCACCGACGTGCCGACGTACACCGCCGAGGACGTCACCGGTCCCGAGGCCGACCGGCGGGGATGGCGCACCTTCCGGCTCCGGGCGCCCTAGCCGGGCACGCTTTCTGGAGCTTTTGGTCCGGTATGCGGACCAAAAGCTCCAGAGAGTGCGGGCGGTACGCTCGTCGCCAGTGCCGCCGTTCAAGGTCGTGTCCGAGTTCGCCCCCGCCGGCGACCAGCCGCGGGCCATCGAGTCCCTGGCCCGGGGCGTCAACCGGGGCGACCGCTTCCAGACGCTGCTGGGCATCACGGGGTCGGGGAAGTCGGCCACCATCGCCTGGACCATCGAGGCGGTCCAGCGGCCCACCCTGGTGATCGCCCCCAACAAGTCGCTGGCCGCCCAGCTGGCCAACGAGTTCCGGGAGTTCTTCCCCCACAAC
The DNA here is from genome assembly GCA_050744785.1 of Acidimicrobiales bacterium. Lineage (GTDB taxonomy): Bacteria > Actinomycetota > Acidimicrobiia > Acidimicrobiales > JBOGHQ01. The sequence continues at coordinate 12,331 of JBOGHQ010000136.1, forward strand.
CGGGTGGAGTACTTCGTCAGCTACTACGACTACTACCAGCCCGAGGCCTACCTGCCCTCGAGCGACACCTACATCGAGAAGGACAGCTCGATCAACGACGAGGTGGACCGGCTCCGCCACTCGGCCACGGCCGCCCTCCTGGCCCGGCGGGACGTCATCGTGGTCGCCTCGGTGTCCTGCATCTACGGCCTGGGCTCGCCAGAGGAGTACTCCAAGCGGGTGCTGCTGCTCCACCCCGGTGACGAGCGTGACCAGCGGGCCGTCCTGGAGCAGCTGGTCGACATGCAGTACGAGCGCAACGACCACAACCTGGTGCGGGGCCGGTTCCGGGTGCGGGGCGACACCATCGAGGTCCACCCCGCCTACGAGGAGTCCGCTGTCCGCATCGAGCTGTTCGGCGACGAGGTGGAGCGCATCAGCCGCATCGACACCCTCACCGGCGAGCACCTGGGCGAGGTGGAGGAGCTGGCCGTGTTCCCGGCCACCCACTACGTGGCCGGCGACGAGCGCATGAAGCGGGCCATCAGCGCCATCGAGGCCGAGCTCCAGCAGCGGCTGGCCTTCTTCGAGCAGCACGGCCGGCTCCTGGAGGCCCAGCGCCTGCGCATGCGCACCCAGTACGACCTGGAGATGATGGCCGAGATCGGGTCCTGCAACGGCATCGAGAACTACAGCCGCCACATCGACGGGCGGGAGGCGGGCCAGCCGCCCCACACCCTCATCGACTTCTTCCCCGACGACTATCTGCTCGTCATCGACGAGAGCCACGTCACCGTGCCCCAGCTCCACGGCCAGTACGAGGGCGACCGGTCCCGCAAGGAGACCCTCATCGACCACGGCTTCCGGCTGCCATCGGCGGCCGACAACCGGCCCCTGCGCTTCGACGAGTTCTACGGGCGCGTCAACCAGGCCGTCTTCCTCTCCGCCACGCCGTCGTCCTACGAGATCCAGCAGTCCACCCAGGTGGTGGAGCAGATCGTGCGGCCCACCGGCCTGGTGGACCCGGAGGTCATCGTCAAGCCCACCAAGGGCCAGATCGACGACCTCATCCAGAGCATCAACGAGCGGGTCGAGGCGGGGGCCCGGGTCCTCGTCACCACCCTCACCAAGAAGATGGCCGAGGACCTCACCGACTACCTGCTGGAGATGGGCCTCCGGGTCCGCTACCTCCACTCCAACGTGGACACCATCCAGCGCATCGAGATCCTCCGGGACCTGCGCCTGGGCGAGTTCGACGTGCTGGTGGGCATCAACCTCCTCCGGGAGGGGCTCGACCTCCCCGAGGTGTCGCTGGTCGCCATCCTCGACGCCGACAAGGAGGGCTTCCTCCGCAGCGAGACCTCGCTCGTCCAGACCATGGGCCGGGCCGCCCGCAACGTGGACGGCCAGGTGGTCATGTACGCCGACTCCGTCACTGACTCCATGCAGCGGGCCATCTCCGAGACCCAGCGCCGGCGGGCCCTCCAGCAGGCCCACAACGCCGAGCACGGCATCGACCCGCAGACCATCCGCAAGGCGGTCACCGACATCCTGGCCCAGCTCCGCCCCGACGAGACGGCGCCGGCGCCGGGCAAGGGCCGCCGCTCCCGCAAGCGGGACCGGAGCGACTTCGCCGAGCTGCCCCGCGACGAGCTGGCCCGGCTCATCCGCACCCTGGAGGAGGAGATGCACGAGGCCGCCGCCGACCTCCGCTTCGAGTACGCGGCCCGCCTCCGGGACGAGATCGCCGACCTCAAGAAGGAGCTGCGGGAGGTCTCCGTCTGAGCCCTGCGCCCCGGCCGGAGGCCCAACCCCGGCCTCCTCGCCGAAGCGGCTGGTCTCGACCTTCGGCTCGCTCGCCGCTTCGCGGGGGCCCCATCCCCGCTCGGCGCGGTCTGTCGATGGCGGCGGCGCTGCGCCGGCCCGTGCCGGCGTGCGCCCTGCTCCTCGCCGCCTACGTGGTGCTGTCGCTCTTCAACGACCCCCGGGGCTACCTGGGCACCGACACCGGCGGCAAGGTGGCGACCCTGGAGGTGATGAAGGAGCGGGGCGACCTCGATCCCGACGTCGGCTACTGGGCCGAGGAGTGGGACCCGGACGGCGCCCTCCACCCGCTGTACTACACCGCCCACGTCGGGCACCGGTGGGTCAACGTCACCACCCTCCCCATGCTCTACGCCGGCTACCCGCTCTACCGGCTGGGCGGCTACCGGCTGACGCTCCTGCTCCCGATGCTGGGCTCGGTCCTGGCCGCCCTGGCCGCCCGGGCCCTGGCCCGCCGCTTCGGCCACGGCGACGGCTGGCCCGCCTTCTGGCTGGTGGGGCTGGCCTCGCCTCTCACCATCTACGCCCTCGACCTCTGGGAGCACTCCCTCGGCGTGGCCGCGGCAGCGTGGGCCTTCGTGCTCCTGGTCGATCTGGTGGAGCAGCGCCGGGGCTGGCCGGCGGCGGGCCTGGCCGGGCTGCTGTTCGGGGCGGCCGCCACCCTGCGCACCGAGTCGCTCGTCTACGGTCTGGTCGGCGTGGGCGGGGCCTGCCTCGTGCTGCTGCTCCTGCACCGCAAGCCGGTCCTGGCCGTCGCCGCTGGAGCGGCGGCATCGGTGGGCCTGGCCGTCCCCCAGCAGGCCAACCTGGCCCTCGAGAAGGCCGCCCTGGCCAGCGACTTCCGGGTGACCCGGGCCACCGGCACGGCGGCGGCGGTGGGCGAGGCGGCCCGCAAGCGGGTGGAGGAGGCCCTCCTCAACGCCTGGGCCATCACGCCCGCCCACCGCACCAGCTCCTACGTGGTGGGCGCCGCCCTCCTCGCCGTGCTCGTCTTCGCCGCCACCCGGGCCACTCGGCAGGCGACAGCCGGCCCGGCCGCGGTGGCCCTCTGCGGGGCGGCCGCCTTCTACCTCATCCGCTTCGCCCTGGGGCCCGGGTTCGTGCCCGGCCTCGTCGCGGCCACGCCGCTCGCCGCCGCCGGGCTGGCCCTGGG
>JBOGHQ010000137.1:0-2678 GCA_050744785.1 Acidimicrobiales bacterium
TGGGCGACGAGAAGGTGATCTGCGGCCTGTCGGGCGGTGTCGACTCGGCGGTGGCCGCCGCCCTGGTGCACAAGGCGGTGGGCGACCACCTCACCTGCGTGTTCGTCGACACCGGCCTGATGCGGGCCGGGGAGGCGGAACAGGTGGAGGACACCTTCCGGCGCCAGTTCCAGGTGGACCTGGTGCACGTGAAGGCGGCCGACCGCTTCGTGGAGGCCCTGAACGACATCATCGACCCCGAGCGGAAGCGCAAGATCATCGGCGAGACCTTCATCCGGGTCTTCGAGGAGGTCGCCAGGGACCTGTCGGACGCCCGCTTCCTTGTCCAGGGCACCCTGTACCCCGACATCATCGAGTCGGGCACCAAGGACGCAGCCCGGATCAAGAGTCATCACAACGTGGGGGGCCTCCCCGACGACATGCAGTTCGAGCTGGTCGAGCCCCTCCGGAACCTGTTCAAGGACGAGGTGCGGGCGGTGGGGGAGGAGCTCGGCCTGCCCGAGGAGATCGTGTGGCGCCAGCCCTTCCCCGGCCCCGGTCTGGCCGTGCGGATCGTGGGCACCGTCACGCCCGAGCGGCTGGATGTCCTGCGCGCCGCCGATTCCATCGTCCTCCAGGAGATGCGCCGGGCCGGCCTCGAGCGGGAGGTGTGGCAGAGCTTCGCTGTGCTCATCGCGGTGCGGACGGTGGGCGTGATGGGCGACGAGCGCACCTACGCCTACCCGATCGTGATCCGGGCCGTCACCTCGGATGACGCCATGACCGCCGACTGGGCCCGCATCCCCTACGACGTGCTGGAGCGCATGTCGAGCCGCATCATCAACGAGGTGCCCGGCGTCAACCGGGTGGCCTTCGACGTCACCTCCAAGCCTCCCGGCACCATCGAGTGGGAGTGACGCCTCCCGGGGTTCGGCCCTCGGCTCAGGTGTAGCGCGCCGCCTGGAGCCGGTAGAGCTGGGCGTAGGTGCGGCCGGCCGCCACCAGCTCGGCGTGGGTGCCGGCCTCGACGACCCGACCCCGGTCGAGCACGACGATGAGGTCGGCCATGCGCACGGTGGAGAACCGGTGCGAGACCAGCACGGTGATCCCGCCCCGCTGGCGGGCCGCCACCGCCTCGTGGGCGTAGCGCTCGAACAGGGCGTGCTCCGACCGAGGGTCGAGGGCAGCCGTGGGTTCGTCGAGGACGACGAGCAGCGGGCCGGTTCTCATGACGGCCCGGGAGAGGGCCACCTTCTGCCACTGGCCTTCGGACAGGTCGGCACCGTCCGGGAAGTCCCGACCGAGCTGCGTCGCGTAGCCGGACGGCAGGCGCTCGAGGAAGGGGGCCGCCCCGCCCGCCGTGGCCGCCTCGGCCACCCGGACCTCGTTCCCGGCGGCCTGCAGGTCCCCCACCCCGACCGCCTCTCGCGCCAGGAAGCGGAACCGCACGAAGTCCTGAAACGATCCCGTGGCCGCCGCTCGCCACCCCTCCAGGTCGACGTGGCGGAGGTCGACGCCGTCAACCGTGAGGCGACCTGTGTCCGGGTCGTAGAAGCGGCACAGCAGCTTGACCAGGGTCGACTTGCCCGCCCCGTTGTCGCCGACCAGGGCCACGGTCGACCCGGCTGGCAGGGTCAACGAGACGTCGTCCAGCGCCGGCCGGGCAGTTCCCACGTAGCGGAAGCTGACCCCCTCGAGCCGGATGCCGACCTGGAGGCGGGACGGGACGCGCCGAGGATCGGCCGGGACCACGAGGGCGGGCTGGTAGTCGAGCAGCCAGAGGTAGCGCGCCGCCACGTGGGTGTCGCGAGCCAGATCGGCCCCGAGGTTGGTGCCGATCGCCCCTGCGTTGTCGATCGCCGAGCGCAGCACGACGATGCCGAGGGCCAGGTCCCCGGCGGTGGCCCGGCCGGTGGCGGCCAGCCGCACCAGCCACAGCGTGCCGAGCGCCAGGAGCACGGCCTGGGCCAGCGCTCCGGCGGCCGCGGCGGCCACCGGCCCGCGCTCACCCTCGAGCATGCGACGGGCCACGGCCGCGGCCTCCTGGCGGTAGCGGCCCACCAGCCACGGACCGAGGCCGAGGCTCCGGACCTCCTTGGCCGCCTCGGGGGAGGTGGCCAGTTCGGCCAGGCGACCGGCCAGCCGCTGCCCGGGCACCGACTGGTTGATGTAGGCGAGGGCGCGCCGCCGGGTGGCGGCGTGGAAGACGCCGAGGGCGCCGGCCCCGAGCACGGGGGCCGCCAGCAGTGGATGGACGCCGGCCAGCACGATCACCGAGGCGCCGACGGCGACGATCCCGCCCACCGCGCCGGCCAGCCAGTCGACCAGCAGCCCTGGGGCCCGGCTGTTGCTCCGGACCACCTCCATGGCGTCGGCGTACCGGGCGCTCTCCAGGTGCTCGATGCCCGGCGGGGCCAGCGCGGCCGCCATGACGGCCTGGGTCGCCGCCTGATTGGTGCGGTACATCAAGCCCCGCTGGAACCAGTCCCAGAGGAACCGGGTGGCGAGCGGCAGCAGGGTGCTCACGATCAGCACCGCCATCCACGCCGGCCCGCCCCCGCCCAGGATGGCTCGGAGGGCGAGCCCGGGAAGCAGGCCCCGGCACACGTCGAGCACGATGGTGAGCACGGCCCGCCCGATCACGCCCGCCGGCCAGGCCCGGAAGGCCAGCCCGACCGTCACCCGCCAGGCGCGGAGCG
>JBOGHQ010000138.1:0-10197 GCA_050744785.1 Acidimicrobiales bacterium
GCAGGCGGTCGGGGGTTCAAATCCCCCCTCCCCGACGGCTACCGTGCCGGTGCTCGCGGGCGTAGCTCAACGGCAGAGCCCCAGCCTTCCAAGCTGGTGACGCGGGTTCGATTCCCGTCGCCCGCTCTCTGCGAACCGGGGGACCGGGCCAGTCGAGTGTTGGCATTCCGCGGTCACGAAGCGCCGCTGCAGGTCGAAACGTGCCCGCGGAGCGGCCAAGACCCCCACGGCCCCGTTCCGCCGGCCAGGGTGGCTACGAGGCGCACGGCCGTTGCCAGGGGCGCTCGCGGTCGTTAGCGTCACGGTCGAGTCGCGCGGCTCACCAGGGAAGGAGGTCAGCATGGCCGACGTTCCGGCCTGGCATCTGAGCGGAGACTGGTTCGACGCCTGCAAGTGCAACATCCCCTGCCCGTGCACCTTTGCCCAGACCCCGACGTTCGAGGAGTGCGACGGGATCAACCTCTTCCACATCCGGGTGGGCCACTACGGCGACGTGACGCTCGACGGGCTGAACGTCCTCGCCCTGCTCTCGTTCAGGGGGAACATCTGGGCCGGGGAGACGAAGATGGCGTTCGGCGCCTACTTCGACGAACGGGCCGACGAGCGCCAGCGGGAGGCGCTGCAGATGATCTTCGGCGGCCAGGCCGGCGGGTGGCCGGCGGTGCTCGCCGACCTCATCGGCGACATGCGAGGCGTCGAGCTCGCCCCCATCGAGTTCTCCATGTCGGACGACCTCGGGTGGTGGGAGGCGCGGATTCCCGGCCGGGTCGAGGCCCGCGGCGAGGCCCTGACCGGTCCGACCACCCCGCCCGGAGCCCGAGTCGAGATCCACAACGCGCCCGGAAGTGAGGTCGGCCCAGGCACGGTGACGATCCAGGGCACTGCCGTCATCGATCGGGCCGAGGGCTTCGGCTTCCAGTGGGACCGGACAGGCCAGTCGAGCAAGTACATCCGGTTCGAATGGAGCGGCCCCGACCCATCATGAACCGGCGACCGACGACGCCGGTGGGCAGGACCCGCCTCCCCGGCACCAGCGTGGTGTCCACGCTGGTCCCGCTCCTCCCCGGCTGAGGTGCGCCGGGCTCAGCCCATGTCCATGTCCATGCCACCTTCCATGTGGTCGGTGTGGCCGCCCATGTCGGACATCTGGGCCGGCGACCCCGACCCGGCCCCGGAGACGTCGGGCAGGAGGGCGGGCCGGGCGACCACGGCCAGGCCCAGCACCACCAGCGTGGCCCCCACCAGCCGCGTCAGCCCGATCCCGTGGCGCCAGTTCTTCTCGGCCAGGAAGACGAGCGAGAGCGCGGCCATCCACACCAGGTTCATCAGGCCGACGACCACCAGCACGGCCATGAGGGCCCAGCAGCAGCCCAGGCAGTAGGCCCCGTGGAAGGCGCCGCTGCGGAAGCCGCTCCGGGACCCGCCGCCGAAGTCATGCTGGATCAGGAAGGCAAGGGGGCTGCGGCAGGCCCGCAGGCAGACCGTCTTCCAGCCGGTGAACTGGTAGACGCCGGCGGCCACCAGAATCCCGCCGGCCAGCGTGGGGAGCCAACGGGAGTCGCCGGCGTCGGCGGCCAGGTCACGGAACCCGAGGAAGGCGGCCAGGGGCACCAGGCCGATGACCGACCACACCGCCAGGTAGCCGCCGACGAAGGCCACCGTGGGCCCGGCGCCCTCGCCCCGGCGCTGCACCACCGCCCGGTGGGCGAGAACCATGGGGACGACGGTGGGGAACATCATGGCCACCATCATCCCGACCCACATGGCCAGGAAGACGGGGGCGGCCATGTCGTTGGCGGCCCGGGCCCCGACCTGGCCCAGGCCGGACACCATGTCGTCCATGTCGCGGGCCTGGCGGGCGGTGAGCGCCCACGCCACCGCCGCGAAGACGACCAGCCACAGGGCCACACCGACGGTGACCCGCTGCGACAGCACCCTCATGGTCGATCGCGGTGTGTCCGGGCGGCCGGCCAGGATCTCGGCGGCGCGGCGATCGGTGGTGGGCTCGGTGGTGGTCATCGGTTCCCCCAGCGATCAGGACTTGACTGCCTCACGCCTCCCACTCGAAGTCGTCCTCTCCACGATGGGAATGGTAGGTCAGGCGACCCGGGCTGACCCGGCCTGCGGTACGTGAAGTTCTTTTCGCGTCTGGCCACATCCTGTGTGGCTCGACGGGAAGAGAATGCTCACGGCCGGGCGGGCCGCCCGCCGGCGGGCACGGACTGCGTAACCTCGTGGCATGGGAAGCGTGGTCAACGGCGAACGGTGGATCGCCGACCGCTTGAAGTTCCTGCGCGGCCGCCTGGCCGAGGGCCCGCCGGCCGAGGAGCGGGCGGCCATCGAAGCCGAGATCGAGCGTCTTTCGGCCGAGCGGGGCATCACGGTGGCCGGCGTCCGGGTCCCCCGGTTCCTGGGCCGCATCCTGCGGCGGAGATAGGGCGGCACCTGTGCAGTGTCACACGGGGTGCACGGCGGACGAGACGCCATCGCCGGGTCCTCACGCGACCGCTCGCATCCGCTCGCCGGTACCCTGGACGCCGAAGGTGCGACCGCCCGGGAGGACCCAATGACCACCTACATGAACCCCGTCGCCTACCGAGACGAAGCCACGCGAGCCGACTTCGTGGTGAAGGTGTACCAGCACCTGATCCTGGCCCTGGTGGCCTTCGTGGCGGTGGAGGCGCTGTTCCTCCAGATCGGCGTGGCCGAAAAGGCCTACGACCTGGTGGCCGGCAGCGGCGGGGCCTGGCTGCTGGTCCTGGGCGGCTTCATGATCGTGAGCTGGCTGGCCACCCAGGCCGCCCACGACCTGGGCAACGTCAACAAGCAGTACGCCGGCCTGTTCGCCCTGGTGGTGGCCGAGGCGCTCATCTTCGCCCCGTTCCTGCACTACCTGTTCGAGGTCCGCAGCGAGGACAGCACCGTGTGGGCGGCGGCGGTGATCACCGGCCTGGGGTTCGCCGGCCTGAGCGCGGTGGCGTACACCACGCGGAAGGACCTCTCGTTCCTGCGGCCCATCCTGATGTGGGGATTCGTGTGCGCCCTCATCCTCATCCTGGGCGCCTTCCTCTTCGGGCTGGACCTGGGCGTGTGGTTCTCGCTGGCCATGATCGGCCTGGCCGGAGCCTCGATCCTGTACCAGACCCAGACGATCCTGAAGAGCTACCCGGCCGAGGCCTACGTGGGCGGGGCGGTGCAGCTGTTCGCCTCGGTGATGCTGCTGTTCTGGTACGTGCTGCGCCTGCTGGGGCAGCTGCGGGACTGACCCGCCCTGCTGCTCAGCGCAGGCCGAGCAGATCGACCACGAACACCAGGGTCTCGTTGGGCCCGATCACGCCGCCCGCCCCCTGGCTGCCGTAGGCCAGCTGGGGCGGGATGGTGAGGCGGCGCCGGCCGCCCACCTTCATGCCGGCCACTCCCTGGTCCCAGCCCGGGATCACCTGGCCGGCGCCGAGGCAGAACGAGAAGGTGTTGCGCCGGTCCCAGGAGGCGTCGAACTGGCGGCCGTTCGACCACGACACGCCCACGTAGTGGACCTCGACCTGGTGGCCGGCGGACGCCTCCTCACCCTGCCCCTCCTCCAGGTCCTCCATCTCCAGCTGGGCGGGGGGCTGGCCGCCGGGCACGGTCACGTCGGGCTTGGCGCTCATGGCGCCCACCCTAGGTGGACGACGCGGCGCCGTCCCTCGCCCAGCTCCAGGGGTAGGCGTCGTCGCTGACGGCCAGGCCGGCCCGCCCGAGCGACAGCGGCCGGAAGGTGTCCAGCATCACCGCCACCTCCTCGGTGCGGTCCTTGTCGACGGCCGCCTCGACGCTGCCCGGCTGGGGCCCGTGTACGAACCCGCCGGGGTGGAGGGAGATGGACCCAACGCCGATACCCGACCCCGCCCGGCTCATGAAGTCGCCGGCCGAGTAGAAGAGCACCTCGTCGCTGTCCACGTTGGCGTGGTGGTACGGCACCTTGATGGCGCCCTCGTGGAAGTCGTAGGGGCGGGGCACGAAGGAGCAGATCACGAAACCGGGCCCCTCGAAGGTCTGGTGGACGTGGGGCGGTTGGTGGATGCTGCCCACGATGGGCTCGAAGTCGGCGATGTCGAGGGCCCACGGGTACAGGCAACCGGCCCACCCCACCACGTCGAACGGCGACGAGGCCAGGGTGTGGCGGGTGAGCCCGTCGCGGTGACGGACGGCCACCTCCACCGGTCCCTCCCGGTCGTCAACCAACGGCCCCTCCGGGCCGCGGATGTCGCGCTCGCAGTAGGGCGCCTGCTCCAGGAACTGCCCGGTGGGCGACCGGTACCGTGACGGTGGGCGGATGTGGCCCCGGGCCTCGAACACCAGCAGGTCGAGCCGGCCGCCGTCGGGGACGACCCAGCGGTGGGTGGCCGAGCGGGGCACGACGACGTAGTCGCCCGCCGCCACCGCCAGGACGCCGAACACCGACTCCAGCCGGCCCTCGCCGGCCTGGACGTAGGCCAGCTCGTCGCCGAGGGCGCTGCGGCGCAGCCCGCTGGACCGGTCGGCGGCCACCCAGGACACCACCACGTCGTCGTTGCCCAGCAGGACGTGGCGGTCGTCCACGGGGTCGCCGCCGGGCGGGAGGTCGCCGGTGCGCAGGTGCCGTGGGAGGAGCGGGTCGTTGGGGACCAGCTCCGGCCCGCCGGACGCGGCCGACGCCGCCCCCACGATGGCCGAGGGCGAGCGCAGGTGGTAGAGCAGCGACGACTCGCCCGAGAACCCCTCCTCGCCCATCAGCTCCTCGAAGAGCAGGCCGCCGCCGGGGCCGGGCACGCGCACGTGGCGCTTGGCGGGGACGTCGCCGACCGAGCGGTAGTAGGGCATCTCACACCTCCGGGGTCCGGGCGGGCAGGACGGTGCCGGCGACCTCGCCCAGGGAGACAAGGGGCCGCCCGTCGCCCCCGGCCCAGCCCTGGATCACCACGGTGTCGCCGTCTTCGAGGAACGTGCGGGTGCTGCCGTCCGGCAGCGTGAGGGGGCGCCGGCCGCCCCAGCTGAGCTCCATGAGGCTGCCCGCGCTGGCCGGCGCCGGCCCGGAGACGGTGCCGGTGCCGAGCAGGTCGCCGGTGCGCAGCGGCGCGCCATTGACGGTGGCATGGGCCACCAGCTGGGGCACCGTCCAGTACAGGACCGCCAGCGAGGAGATGCTGACCGGCGCCGGCGGCCGACCTGCCACCCGCATGGCCTCGGTCTGGAGGGCCACCTCCAGGCGCACGTCGTAGGCCCAGTCGCCCTCGGTGGCCAGGTAGGCGGCGGGGGCCGGGTCCTGCGGCGGGGCCGGCACCCGGAACGGCGCCAACGCGTCGAGGGTCACCAGCCACGGCGACACCGACGTGGCGAACGACTTGCCGAGGAAGGGCCCGAGGGGCTGCGACTCGTGGGCCTGCACGTCCCGCGCGCTCCAGTCGTTCACCAGCACCAGTCCGGCCACGTGTTCGGCGGCGGCGCCCGTCGTGACCGCCTCGCCCAGCCGGCTCCCGACGCCGATGACGGCGCCCACCTCGGCCTCCAGGTCCAGGGCCGCCGTGGGCCGCAGCTCCGACGAGCCGTCCACCGGCACCTGGCCGCACGGCCGCCGCACCGGCGTGCCGGACACGACCACCGACGACGCCCGCCCCGTGTAGCCGAGCGGCATGCGGCGCCAGTGGGGCGCCACCGCCGGGCCGTCCGGGCGCAGCATCCGGCCCATGGTGGTGGCGTGGTGCAGCGAGGCGTTGAAGTCGAGGAAGTCGCCCACCGCCACCGGGGCCAGGAGGACCACCTGCTCAGCCGGGACCAGGGCGGCGGCGAGGCCCTCGTCATCCCCCTCGACCAGCTCGGCCAGCCGGGCCCGCACCGCCGACCACACCGGCCGGCCGCAGGCCAGGAAGGGGTTGAGGGCGGCGGCGTCGAGCACGCCCGGGCCCAGGCCGTCCACGTCGAGCCTCCCGGCCCGGGCCAGGGCGGCCAGGTCGACCACGTCGTGGCCCAGTGCGCTGAGGCACGAAGCCCGCCCGCCGGGGAGACGGCCCACCCCGAAGGGAAGGTTGTCGATGCCGAAGCCGTTGGCCGCGCCGCGCTCCGCGGCGAGAGCCACCCTGCTCGTCGTCACCGCGCCAGCCGGCACACCGACCTCACGGGACCAATGTCTACGCCCCGACGGCCGCCGGCGGCCGCAGGCGGCCTCTCCCGGCGGCGAGCAAGGGGGCCCGGGGGGCGGAGCCCCCCTCTGAACGGCCGCCGACCGGCTTGGCCGGACGGTGGCCTGAGCGCCACCCGGAGGGCGGCACGACTGAGCTCGCCGAGCAACCTCCGGTTGCGATGGCGATGTTCACAGGTTGCCGCGCCGGGCCTGCTCCCGCTCGATGGCCTCGAACAGGGCCTTGAAGTTGCCGGCGCCGAAGCCGCGCGCCCCGCCCCGCTGGATGATCTCGATGAACAGGGTGGGCCGGTCGGTCACGGTCTCGGTGAAGATCTGCAGCAACCACCCGTCGGGCTCCTCGTCGACCAGGATGCCGAGCCGCTGCAGGTCGTCCCACGGGAGGGCGAGGTGGCCCAGCCGGGACCGCACGTCCTCGTAGTAGGTGGCCGGCGCCTCCAGGAAGCGCAGCCCCCGAGCGCGCAGCGACGCCACCGCGGCCACGATGTCGTCGGTCCCCATGGCGATGTGCTGGACGCCCGGGCCCCGGTAGGTCTCCAGGTACTCCTGGATCTGGCTCGTGCGGCGGCCGTCGGCCGGCTCGTTGAGGGGCAGGACGATCTGGGAGCCGTCCCAGACGACGGTGGACATGAGGGCCGAGTACTCGGTGGAGATCTGCGAGTCGTCGAAGTGGCGCAGCCGCTCGAAGCCCAGCACCGAGCGGTAGAAGCCGACCCAGTGCTCCAGGCGGCCCTTCTCCACGTTGCCCACCACGTGGTCCACCGAGGCCAGCCCCACCGGCCGGCCGGCCGGCTCGGGCGGGAGCCGGTCGGTGGTGTACCCCGGCCGGTAGGGGCCCGAGTAGCCGGACCGCTCCACGAAGGTGTGGCAGGTGTCGCCGTAGGCGGCGATGCGGGCCGTGCGCAGGGCCCCGTGGGGGTCCTCCACCGTGCGGGGCTCCTCCACCACCCGCGCCCCCCGGGCCACGGCGGCGTCGAAGGCGGCGGCGGCGTCGGCCACCGCGAAGGCCACGTCGTGGACGCCGTCCCCGTGCTGGCGGACGTGGCCGGCAATGGGCGAGTCGGGGACGAGGGCGGCCGTGGCCACCAGCCGGATGCGCCCCTGCTCGAGCACATAGGACGCCCGGTCCGGCCATCCCGTCTCGGGGCCGGCATAGGCGGTGACGCGAAAGCCGAAGGCCGAGGTGAGGAAGCCGGCCACAGCCCGGGCGTTGCCGACCCACAGCTCGATGGCGTCCCAGCCCAGCAGGTGGGTGTGGGGCGGCAGCTGGGTGGGGGCGGGGACGATGGCGGTCATCAGGCGGCCTCCCTGGTCAGGCGGGCGTGGGCGTCGTCGTCGTAGGTGGAGAAGAAGGCGGTGAGGGCGTCGACCAGGTGGGCCATCGACCGGGCCGCGAAGAGCACGGGCTGGTAGCGCGTGATGTCGTAGGCCACGGTGCCCATCTGGGCGATGTCGAGGGGGCGGATCTCGGCGTCGAGGAAGGCGGCCGTCTCCCCGCAGGACGAGAGGATGCCGGCGCCGTAGGCCTTGGGCTCGCCCTCCTCGAACACCACCCCGAACTCCATGGAGAACCAGAAGACGCGGGACAGGAAGCGCAGGGCGGCCTCGCCGTGGGTGCGCCCCACCGCCTCCCCCACCAGCCGGTACAGCGCCGCGACGTCGGGATGGGCCAGCTGGTTGGCGTGGCCCATCACCTCGTGCACCACGTCGGGCTCGGGCGTGTACAGCGGCATGGACGGGTGGCGCAGGTACTGGGTGGAGTAGAAGACCGAGCCGGCGAAGGCGCCGTAGAAGTCGCGCAGCGGGGCCAGGCCGGCCACCGGCAGGTAGGTGAAGCCGGTCACCGGGGCCAGGGCCCGGGACACCTCGTTGAGCTGGGGGACCCGGTCGGCGGGGAGGCCCAGCTCCTCCTTGGCGTCCAGGTAGGCCCGGCAGGCGTGGCGGTGGTGCAGCGGTCCCAGCTCGGCGGCCACGGCCCGCCACACGCCGTGCTCCACCTCGGTGTAGGCCGGCTCGGGCACGGGGTGACCGGGGGCCCAGTCCAGGGCCAGGGCGGCCAGGTCGTTGCGGCGGGCCCGGTAGACGGGGTCCCGAAAGCCGGGGTGGTCGGCCCCCAGCACCACGTCCACCGCGCCGCCGTCGTCGCGCCGCACGGGTGCGTACAGCTGGGGCCCCTCGGCCACGGCCGGCCTCCTTCTGCGACGGATCTCCTGTTGCCAGTGTCGGCCCTGTAATGGCGTTCTGTCCAGCCATTGGACTGAAGTCGAGACAAGCTGCCCCCGGTGTGCCTATCCTGCCGGACGGAGTGCTCAACAAGAAGGAGGGTGGGGCCGGTGCCTGAGCAGGACGTCCAGCCCGTCGAACTGGACGCGGTCGACCATCGCCTCCTGGCCGAGCTGCGCGCCGACGGGCGGGCCTCGGTGAACGACCTGGCCGGCCGGGTGAGCGTCTCCCGGGCCACGGCCTACCAGCGCCTGGCCCGCCTGCGCCGGGCCGGGGTGATCCGCCGCTTCACCGTCGAGGTGGACCCCCGCAAGGTGGGGCTGCCCATCGCCGCCCTGGTGCTGGTCAGCGTGGTGCAGCACAGCTGGCGGGGCGTAGGCGACCGGTTGCGGCGGCTGCCGGGGGTGGTGTGGCTGGCCCTGAGCAGCGGGACCTTCGATTACGTCCTGCTGGTGCGGGCGCCCGACATCGACCACCTCCGGGACGTGATCCTGGAGGACCTCCAGTCCATCCCCGAGATCCAGTCCTCCCAGACCCTGGTGCTGCTCGACGAGCCGCCCGTGGAAGGGCCGGGCGTGTGACCGGTCAGGTCGCCCGGGCCCGGGCCGCCAGCCGGCCGGCCAGGGCGCGCAACGCCGAGGCCTGGGGGCTGTCGGGGTAGGCCAGCAGCAGGGGCTTGCCGGAGTCGCCGGCGTGGGAGACGACGGGGTCGAACGGGAAGGTGGCCAGCCGCTCCAGGCCGGCGGCCCACACCGAGCGCTCCTCGGCCACCGGCGGGAAGAGCTCCAGGCCGTGGCCGCAGCCGGGGCAGGACAGGGGGCCCATGTTCTCCACCCCGCCCAGCACCGGGACGTTGGCCCGCTGGAACATGGTGATGACCTTCTTGGCATCGAGGTGGGCGGCGTCCTGGGGGGTGACGACCAGGAGAGCGCCGGTCAGGGGCACCTGCCGGACCACGTGCTGCTGCACGTCGGCCGTGCCCGGCGGCAGGTCGATGATCAGGTAGTCCAGCTCGCCCCACTGGATGTCGTGCACGAGGCGGACGATGAGCAGCTCCATGAGGTCGGCCGACCACGCCAGGGCCTGCTCCTCCCCCACGAGGAACTGCGTGGACATCATGCGGATGCCGAAGCGCTCCAGCGGCTCCTCCCGCAGGTGGCCCAGCCCTCGCTGCCACAGGCTGAGGCCCTGGGCGGGGATGCGGCGGGTCAGGCCCACCATGGCCGGGATGTCGGGGCCGTAGACGTCGGCGTCGAGGAGGCCGACGGCGGCACCGGTCTCGGCCAGGGCCAGGGCCAGGTTGAGGCTGACCGTCGACTTCCCGACGCCACCCTTGCCGCTGGCCACGGCGATGTGCACGCCCGCCACCCGCTTCACCCGCCCATTGTCGCCGCGAACGCGAGGGCGCGGGGTTCGGAATAGGGGGAGCCGGAGATGGTCCGCAAGATGGGGCCGATTGGCGGGGCCGCCGGCAGGTCCGGGCCCCTCCGGCGGCGAACTACGGGGGGCTGACCCGTTTCGCGCCGTTCGAGGAGCACCGGTGCCCGACCTCCATGCCATCCTCGCCGAGGAGCGCCTGACCCTGGAGCGCCTCTTCTACCGGTTGCTCGAGGCCGAGGTCCGGGAGTCCCGGGCCCGGGTCGACGAGCGCCGGCGCACCGCCGAGGAGGCCGAAGGGCGGTCGTAGTGCCTCGACGTCAGTCGTCGCCGTCGGCGGCGTGGCGCTCGAGGAAGTCGTAGACCTCGGGGAGGTCGACACCGGGGAAGGCGCCCTCGGGCAGGGCGGCCAGGACATGGCTGTTGGCCCGGGCCAGCGG
>JBOGHQ010000139.1:0-1843 GCA_050744785.1 Acidimicrobiales bacterium
GCTCCGCTCCCATCCGCGTCGGCGGCCGCCAGGTCGGGCCCGGCGTTGGCGACCGGTGGCCGGTTGGCCGGCGGGAGGTCCGGCGTGCCGGTGACGGCGATGTCGTCGAGGGCCCAGCCGGCGAAGCCGTTGTAGTTGGCGTCGATGCTGTCGAAGAACCAGCGGAGCTGCACCGTGGACCCCACGTAGGCGGACAGGCTGTAGGCCTGGGTGGTCCACCCCGCCTGGGCCGGGTTGCGGCTGTCCCACTGCTGGAGCGTGGTCCAGCTGGCCCCGCCGCTGGCCGACACCTGCACCCGCATGACGTCGTAGGCGCCTCCCGCGTAGCTCTCGACCTGGCGGCGGTGGGCGAAGCTCGCCGAGGCGGCGGTGAGGCCCGAGAGGTCGACGCTCACCAGGGCCGAGCCGGTGGTACGGGCCCCGGTGGCGTAGGTGCAGGTGTCGTCCCGGTAGTAGCCCAGCTGGTTGGGCGGCGACGGCGGGGTGGCGCAGGCCGCGCTCGGGTGCCACAGCCCCCCCAGGGTGAAGCCGTCGGCCACGCCGTCGTCGAGGTTCTCGGCCATCACGGTGACGGGCGGGGGCGGGGGCGGGCCGGCTACGGCGCCCATGGTGGCGGCGGCGTCGACGAGGCCGTAGCCGAACTGGGTGTCCCGCCCGGCCGCGCCCAGGTCGGTGG
Organism: Acidimicrobiales bacterium; assembly: GCA_050744785.1. Classification (GTDB taxonomy): domain Bacteria; phylum Actinomycetota; class Acidimicrobiia; order Acidimicrobiales; genus JBOGHQ01. Next base: position 677 of record JBOGHQ010000139.1, read on the forward strand.
CGTGGTCCACCAGCGCCTGGCGCAGCTGGTCGTTGGTGAGGCCGGTGGCCTGGCTCCACACCAGGGCGGCCACCCCGGCCACGTGGGGGGAGGACATGCTGGTGCCGCTGATGGTGTTGTAGGCCGTGTCGCCGGTGTTCCAGAGCGAGAGGATGCTCGAGCCGGGCGCGGTCAGCTCCGCCTCCGGGCCGGTGCTGGAGAACGAGCAGAGGCTCCGGGTGGCGGTGGTGCAGGTGACGGCCATCACCTGGGCGTACTTGGCCGGCCACCCGATGCAGTTGGTGCAGGCCCCGTTGCCGGCGGCCGCCACCATGAGGGCGCCCCGGCCCTGGGCGTAGGCCACCGCGTCGCGCACGGCGGTGGCGTCGAGGCCGGAGGACAGGCTCATGTTGATCACGGTGCGGGGGCCGGCGTTGTCGGCGCACCAGCGGACGGCCGAGGCGATGGCGCTGAGGGTGCCGTTGCCCTGGGCGTTGAGGGCCTTGACGGCGTACAGCGCCACGTTGCCCAGCCCGGCGATGCCGGTGCCGTTGCCCACGCCGGCGGCCGCGATCCCCGACACATGGGTGCCGTGGCCGTTGTCGTCGGCCGGGTCGCCGTCGTTGTTGACGAAGTCGGTCCCACCCCGCCAGCGGGGCCCGGCCAGGTCCTGGTGGGTGGAGCGCACGCCCGTGTCGATCACGCACACGCTGGCGTCGGTGTCGCCCAGGGTGGTGTCCCAGGCCTCGGGGGCGCGGACCTGCTGGGGGCCGTACTGGTCGCCGAAGCGGGGGTCGTTGGGGGTGGTGGCGATCAGCGGGAGGAGCGGGTCGGGCTCGACGTAGCGGACGCTGGGGTCGCTGCGGGCCCGCCGCTCGAACCCCTGGGCGTCGGCGGCGCGCACCACGGCGAAGCGCAGGGTGGCGTCCACGCGCTCCACCCGGGCCCCCTGGTAGCCGGAGCCGGCCCTCAGGCCGGGGGGCAGCTGCCGGAAGCCCACCACCCAGGCCTCTTCGCCGGCGGGACGGGCGCCGGCGGGCGGGCCCGGCGGCCAACCGGCCACGAGGACGGGGACGAGGACGGCGGCGGCCAGGAGCAGGCGGTGGCGGTGGCGCTCGGATCTGGGCATATGAGTCATTCGGGACGGGCCCGTGGGCGCAGTCGAGGCCGGGAGCCCGAACGGGCTCC
>JBOGHQ010000140.1:0-6045 GCA_050744785.1 Acidimicrobiales bacterium
GCGCTGGCGGCCGCGGGGCGGGACGCCCGGGCTCTCGGCGGGGTGCGGCTGGCGGCGATCGGCCCGGGGACGGCGGCAGCGCTGGCGGTGGCCCGCCTGGTGCCGGACCTGGTGCCGGAGCGGTTCGTGGCCGAGTCGCTCCTGGACGCCTTTCCCGACCCCCCGGCGGCGGGCGGCCGCGTCCTGCTCCCGAGGGCGGCGGGGGCCCGCGACGTGCTGCCGGACGACCTGCGGGCGCGCCGCTGGACGGTCGAGGTGGTGGAGGCGTACCGCACCGAGCCCCTCCCCATCCCCCCCGAAGCCGTCGCCGAGGTGGCCAAGGCCGATGCCATCGCCTTCGCCTCCGCCTCGGCGGTCCGGTCCTTCGTGGCCGCCGCCGGCCCCGGCGCGGCACCGCCGGCCGTGGTCTGCATCGGCCCCGTCACCGCCGAGGCGGCCCGGTCCGCCGCCCTCACCGTCGCCGCCACGGCCGACCCGTCCACCCTGGAGGGCCTGGTGGACGCCGTCGCCGCCGCCCTCCGCGACAAGAACGGGGAGCGGTGACGGGGACCGTACGCTGAAGGGGTGGGGTTCCCCGAGCGCCGCCTGCGCCGCCTGCGCCGCACCCCGGCCCTGCGCCGGCTGGTGGCCGAGACGCGCTTGGGCGTCGACGACCTGGTGGCGCCGCTGTTCGTGCGGGAGGGCATCGACTCGCCGCTGCCCATCGCCTCGCTACCCGGCGTGGTGCAGCACACCCGCGAGTCGCTGGTCAAGGAGGTGCGCGAGCTGGCCGAGCTTGGCGTGCCGGGCGTGATCCTGTTCGGCATACCGGTCGCCAAGGACCCCGAGGGGAGCGCGGCGTGGGACCCCGACGGCGTGGTGCAGGCGGCCCTGCGGGACGTGCGGGACGAGGTGGGCGACCGGGTCGTGCTGATGGCCGACCTGTGCCTGGACGAGTACACCGACCACGGCCACTGCGGCGTGCTGGACGTCGCCGGCCAGCCCGACAACGACGCCACCCTGGAGCTGTACGCCCGCATCGCGGTGGCCCAGGCCGACGCCGGCGCCGACGTGGTGGCGCCCAGCGGGATGATGGACGGGCAGGTGGCCGCCATCCGGGCCGCCCTCGACAGTGCCGGCCACCCCGCCACCGCCGTCCTGGCCTACGCCGCCAAGTACGCCTCCTCCCTCTACGGCCCGTTCCGCCACGCCGTCGACGTGGCCATCGTGGGCGGCGAGGGTGACCGGCGCAGCTACCAGCAGGACCCCCGCAACGGCCGGGAGGCGCGGGCCGAGGTGGCCGCCGACGTGGCCGAGGGCGCCGACATGGTGATGGTCAAGCCGGCGCTGGCCTACCTGGACGTCATCGCCGCGGTGCGGGCCGCCGTCGACGTGCCGGTGGCGGCCTACTCGGTGAGCGGCGAGTACGCCATGCTCAAGGCCGCCACCGAGCGGGGCTGGCTGGACGGCCCGGCCGCCGCCCTGGAGCTCACCCTCGCCGTGAAGCGGGCCGGCGCCGACGTCATCCTCACCTACCTGGCCCGCGAGCTGGCCGAAGGCCTGCACGGCTGAGCGGCATGGCGGAGGGGAACGAGCAGCTCTTCAAGCGGGCCGGCGAGGTCATCCCCGGCGGGGTGAGCTCGCCGGTGCGGTCCTTCCGCTCGGTGGGGGGCACGCCCTATTTCGTGGCCCGGGCCGAGGGCGCCCACGTCTGGGACACCGAGGGCCGCCGCTACCTCGACTACGTCCAGTCCTACGGGGCCTCCATCCTGGGCCACGCCCACCCCGCCGTGGTGGAGGCGATCCGGCGGGCCGCCGCCGAGGGCACCAGCTACGGCGCCCCCACCGAGCGGGAGGTGCTGCTGGCCGAGGCCATCCGGGACCGGGTGCCGGGCTGCGACCTGGTGCGGTTGGTGTCGAGCGGCACCGAGGCGGCCATGAGCGCCGTCCGGGTGGCCCGGGGCTTCACCGGCCGGCACCGGGTGGTGATGTTCGCCGGCTGCTACCACGGCCACAGCGACACCCTGCTGGCCGCCGGCGGCAGCGGGGTGGCCACCCTGGGCCTGCCCGCCTCGGCCGGCGTGCCGCCCGGCGCCGTCGCCGACACCGTGGTGGTGCCCTACAACCGGGTCCCCGACATCGGCGACGACGTGGCCTGCGTCATCGTGGAGCCGGTGGCGGCCAACATGGGCCTGGTCCCGCCCGCCCCCGGGTTCCTGGAGGGGCTACGGGCCGCCTGCGACGGCGCCGGCGCCCTGCTGGTGTTCGACGAGGTCATCACCGGCTTCCGGCTCGGGCCCGGCGGGGCCCAGGCCGCGTTCGGCGTGCGCCCCGACCTGTCGGTGTTCGGCAAGGTGATCGGCGGCGGTCTGCCCCTGGCCGCCTTCGGCGGCCGGCGGGAGGTGATGGAGGTGCTGGCACCGTTGGGGCCCGTCTACCAGGCCGGCACCCTGTCGGGGAACCCGCTGGCCACCGCGGCCGGCCTGGCCGTGCTCGACCATCTCGACGCCGCCGCCTACACCATGCTGGCCGGCCGGGCCGCCGAGCTGGGGCCGGCCCTGGCCGGCGTGATCGCCGAGGCCGGGTTCCCGGTCCAGGTGCCGGTGGTCGGCCCCCTGCTCGGTCTGTTCTTCGCCGAGCAGCCCGTCACCGATTACGACCAGGCCCGGGCCGCCTGCGCCAACGGCCTCTACGCCGCCTTCTTCCGGGCCCTCCTGGAGCGGGGCGTGGCCCTGGCGCCGGGGCCCTACGAGGCCATCTTCCCGAGCCTGGCCCACACCAAGGACGACATCGAGCGCACCGTCGATCAGGCCCGGGCTGCCATGGCCGCGGTGGGGGTGCCAGGATCAGGGCCGATGCAGCCATGAGCCCCGAGCCCGACGACGCCGACGACCTCGCCGGCACCGTCGCCGGCACCGAGGCCGACCTCGAGCCCGACCTGGCCGAACAGCTGGTCCTGGCCGCCCTCGAGCCGCTCCGGGCCGGGGCGTCCTTCCGGGCCGCCTTCGACGCCGCCGTCGCGGTGGGCGCGGTCGAGCTGCCGTCGCCGGTCTGGGAGGTCGTGGGCGCCACCGACGTGGATGCCGACGTCAGCGCCAGCACGCCGTGGCTGCTGCGCCAGGTCGAGAACCGGCCCCCGCCCGACGACATGACCGCGATCTGGTTCGGCCTCCACGAAGTGCGGGGCTCCGGGCCGGGCCGGGTGGAGACCTTCGTGGCCGTCAACGGCGGCGCCGGCTTCCCCGACCCCGGCTGGCTCGAGGCCCACAGCTGGGACCCGCCCGGCTACGCCCCCACCCCTGGCCTGCGGTCCCTGCTGCCCGCCACCGTTGACGCCGACCCCGGGGTGCGGCGGGCGGTGCGAACCGGCCTGGTGCTGGCCTACGGCGCGGGCTACGCGGCCGCCGTGATCGAGGCGGTGGGCCCTGCCCACCTGCTGGCCGGCCGGGACCAGCTGGAGATAACGACCGGCTTCGCCGACGGGGACGTCCTGCTGGTGGGCCGGCTCACGCCGTCCGGCCTCGACCGCGCCGCCCAGATCTAGCCGGCCAATCGGCGATCCAGCCGGTCAAGGTAGGTGGCCGCCCGGTCAGCCGCTGCGGCGGCCCAGGCCGCGCCCGTGCACGTCCAGCAGGTGCTCCAGCAGCGGGTCCAGCCCCATCATCGGGAAGTGGGGCATGCAGATGGCCAGCGAGGTGATGCCGTGCACCACCGTCCACAGGCCGGTGCCCACCAGGTGCGGGTCGGCGGGGGCGATGGCGCCGGCGTCCATGGCCCGGGTCACGTTGTCCAGCAGGGCGTTGAACCCCGACGCCGACTTGAGGTGCTCGGACGGGGCCTCGATCGGCTCCTGGCGGGTCATGAACAGGATCCGGTACTGCTCGGGATGCTCCAGCCCGAAGCGGACGTAGGCCCGGCCCCGGATGCGCAGCTCCTCCAGGGGGTCGCCGACGCCGGCCACCCGCTCCTCGATGAAGCGGTCCAGGTCCCCGAAGTGTCGCTCGCACACGGCGTGGATCAGCTCGGCCTTGTCCTCGAAGTGGAGGTAGATCGAGGGCGGGGTGACACCCACCGCGTCGGCCACGGCCCGGATGGACACCGCCTCGCGGTTGCCCGTCTCCATCAGGAGCGCCGAGGTGGCGTCGAGGATCTCCTCCCGCAGGCGGTCCCCTTCGCCCCGCCTGGCTCGCGGGCGCCGGGCCGGCCGCGTGGTCGCCATGCTCATTCCCTCCCCGAGGCTAACAAGGTTAACTTGGCACTCCCGGGCGTGGGTGTCAACCCCGTCCGGCCCAGCCGGCCCGGGCCGCTGCCGGCCGCTCGGGCGCCATGCGGGCGATGGCGGCCACCGCCTTGTACGCGGCCTCGGCCGGCCCCAGCTCGTCGGGCCGGAGCAGGTTGGCCATGATCCGCAGCACCCACTCCATCAGGGTGCGGGACCGCATGCCGGTGCCCACCAGGGCCCGCATCAGCGAGGGGTGGCCGATGATCCGCACGAAGGCCCGGGCCACCTTGTAGTACAGCTCGTACTCCTCCCGGACCCGGCGGTCGTAGTCGGCCAGGGCGGCCGGGTCGCCGGTGGCGATGGCCTGGCCCACCACTTCCGCGGCCATGCGCCCCGTCTCGTAGGCGTAGCAGATGCCCTCGCCGTTGAAGGGGTTGATGGCTCCCCGGCGTCGCCGATCACCAGGTGCCGGGGCCCGCGGGACGGCGACAGCGAGAAGGCCATGGGCAGGCGCCCGCCCAGCGGCGGGCCGCAGGACGTCTCGGGCCGGATGCCCCACGACTCGGGGGCGTAGTCGGCGAAGGACTCCATGAGGTGGCTGGTGTTGACCGACCTCCACCGCTTGGACGTGGACAGCAGCCCCACGCCCACGTTCACCCGCCCGTCGCCCACCGGGAAGATCCAGCCGTAGCCGGGCAGGACGGTGCCGGAGCGGTCGCGGATGTCCAGGTGGCTCTCGATCCAGGGCTCGTCGTGGCGTGGCGACTCGTAGTAGCCGCGTATGGCCATCCCCATCGGATAGGTGCGGTCCCGGCTGGTGCCCAGGGCCCGGCCGAACCGGGAGTTGGCCCCGTCGGCCACCACCACGTACTCGGCCGCCACCTCCACCTGGCCGGGGGCGTCGTCGCCCTTGCGGCGGATAACGGCCCCGGCCACCGTGTCGCCATCGGTGTCCCGCAGGGGGTCGACCGCCTCGGCCTGCTGCCACACGGTGGCGCCCGCCTTCTCGGCCCGCTCCGCCACCAGCTGGTCGAGGTCCTTGCGGGTGACCACGTAGCCGTGGGTGGGGTAATCGGGGTGGTCCGGCCAGCGCAGCTCCAGGGTGCGGCCGAAGGCGATGGAGCGCAGCCCGTCGAAGCGGTGGTGGCCGGCCAGGGCGTCGGCCAGGCCCATGTCGTAGAGCTGGCGCACCGACCGGGGGGTGAGGCCGTCGCCGCACGTCTTCTCCCGGGGGTAGCGCTTCTTCTCGACCAGCAGGACGTCCCGGCCCGCCTCGGCCAGCCAGTAGGCGCACGCCGCGCCAGCCGGCCCGCCGCCCACCACCAGCACCTCGTGGCGGCACGTCACCGGCCCGCTACAGCTCCTCGCGCTCGTAGAGCACCACGGCCTCGATCTCCTCGTCGGAGAGGTTGGCGAAGCCGGGCATGCCGCCAGTGGCGGTGCGCTGGCCACCGGGGCGGTCGGGCGAGCCGTAGGGCTGGCCCCGGAAGGAGGCCGAGCCGGTGCGGACCCACGAGACGTGGTCGGCCTCGTCGGGGAAGGTGAGGACGGACTCGCCGCCGGCCAGGGCCGGGCCCACCCCGCCCTCCCCGCCGCCGCCGTGGCAGGACGAGCACCCCTGGGCCCGGTACACCTGAGCACCGAGGGCGGGGCCGGTGAGGGCCTCCTCGTGGCTGCGGTCGCCGAAGGCGCCCACGTAGAGGATCCCCCAGAAGGGCAGCACGGCCAGCACCGGCATCACCCAGGCGGGGATGCGCCGCCGGGCCGCCTCCGGCGTGAGGTACACGGGCACGGGCGCCCTGGGCTCCTCCACCACTGCCGGCGCGGCGGCCGCGGCGGGGGCC
>JBOGHQ010000141.1:0-3562 GCA_050744785.1 Acidimicrobiales bacterium
TTACGCCGACCTCCATCGACGACCAGCTCAGCCCTGAAATGACAACCGTGTTGGTCGAGGCCCTCGCAACGGCCGCATAACCGGCATCACACCGTCAGACGCTCGGCGACGGAGTGCGAAAGTCGACTCGAGGGCGAGATCAGAAAGCCGCGTTACTGTCTGTCGCGCGAGGTGCTGTTCCGGCTGGCCGGATGGCGACTCGGGATCCACGATCAGAAAGCGAGTGCGCACACCACGCGCGCCCGCCGCGGAGATGGCTTCGTGATTTCGGTCAACGAATGTCACGAGCGTGCGTCCCGACAGGTCGAACCGAGACGATGCCGACCGAAGCCCGGCTTCGACCACATCAAGGAAGGCCACGAGCGGCGCGACATGGCGGTCCATCGCAGCGACCTAGTCGACGTTGGAAGTCAGTGTTGAGCGCCACTCTGTTTGAGGATGACGGGGGTCGGCTGCGACACGCCGCGTGAGCATGCATTGCTCGCCGACGGTTGCCCGGCGTGGGCGGCGACGCCCAAAGTGAGCACGTCCTGGACGCGCAAGGACCCTCCCGCTGCTTCTTGACCGAACACGGGAGGGCCCTTCTGGCAGATGCCCGGAGGCACCCGTGCTCATGGTAGGGACCGACGCGGCAGCCGTCGAGGCTGACCTGATCGCAGGGCGGCTGGTGTGCCCGCCGTGTGGGGATGTGCTCCGGCCATGGGGCCATGCCCGGCACCGAGTGCTGCGACGCCCGGAGGGGGAGGTGTCGTTGCACCCCCGCCGGGCCCGGTGCCGGTCATGTCGAAGAACCCATGTCCTGCTTGGAGATTGCTGCTTGATACGCCGCCGTGACCACGTCGAGAGGATCGTTGCCGCGCTGTTGGCCCGGGCGCAGGGACAGGGTTATCGCCGCATCGCCACCACGCTCGGCCTGAGGCACGTGGCAACGACCGTACGGGGGTGGCTGCGGGCCTTTTCCCGGGCGGCGGAGGTGCTGCGGGCCTACTTCACCCGCCGGGCCTACGCCCTCGATCCCGATCTCGGCCCGATAGCGGCGATGGGTGGAGTGATGGCCGACGCCGTGGAGGCCATGGCCGTCGCCGCGCGCGCCGCGGTGCAGCGCTTCGGTCCCCTCGGTGTTGGGGCGAGGGTGGCCCGACTGTCGGGCGGGGCGCTTTTGTGCCACACGAGCTACCCCCTCCCGGCGCCGCCAGGTCTCTGAGACCCTCCCCCCGGGAAGTGATTTGGCGACCGGGGAAGGCGACGATGCAAGACCGCCGACGAGACGTGGGGCTGTTCCGCTACAGCTTGGTCCGCGAGCCGGCGGACCCGGAGTTGTCGACCGCCGAGCGGGGGGCGCTGGTGCGGGCCCTGGCCGCCATGGAACACGTCGGCCCCGACGGGCGGTGGGTCCGGGTGGGGCGTTCCACCCTGGACGGCTGGATCCGGGCGTGGCGGGCGGGCGGCTTCGACGCCCTGGTCCCCAAGGCGCGCCGGGTGGGCCCCCGCACCAGCTCCGAGGTGCTGGCCCGGGCCGAGGCGCTCAAGCGGGAGGCGCCGGCACGCACCGCCGCCCAGGTGGTCGAGGTGATGGCAGCGGCGGGCGCCGAGGCGCCATCGGCGCGCACCATCCAGCGCCACTTCGCCCGCGTCGGCCTCAACACCCGCCCCGACGGCTCCCCGCCCCGGGCCTACGGCCGCTTCGAGGCGTCGGCCCCCAACGAGTTGTGGACCGGCGACGCCCTGCACGGCCCGGCCGTGGCCGGCCGCAAGGCCTACCTCCTGGCCTTCATCGACGACCACAGCCGGGCCCTGGTCGGCCATCGCTGGAGCTCGTCCGAAGACACCGTGCGCCTGGAGGCGGCGCTGCGGGCGGGCCTGGCGTGCCGGGGTGTGCCTCGCGCCATCTTGGTGGACCGGGGAGCGGCGTTCGTGTCCGCCCCCTTGGCCCGGGCCTGTGCCGTGCTCGGCATCCGGTTGATCCACGCCAGCCCCCGGGCGGCGACCACCAAGGGGAAAATTGAGAGGTTCTTTCGAACCGTGAGGAGCCAGTTCCTCGTCGAGCTGGAGGCCCGGGGCGGCGCCGGCGACCTGGCCGAGCTCAACGCCCTGTTCACCGCCTGGGTGGAGGTCGTCTACCACCGCCGGGCCCACACCGAGACCAAGACCACGCCGCTGGAGCGGTTCCTGTCCGCCGGTGTGCCGTCGGTGCCGCCGCCCGAGCTGCTGCACGAAGCGTTTCTGTGGTCGGAGTTCCGCCGGGTGACCAAGACGGCCCAGGTCGCTCTCCATGGGAACTCCTTCGAGGTCGACGTCGCCCTGGTGGGACGACGCGTCGAGCTGGTCTTCAACCCCTTCGACCTGACCGACATCGACGTGCGCTTCGAGAACCGCCCGATGGGCAAGGCGGTGGCGGTGCGCATCGGCCGCCACGTCCATCCCCAGGCCCGGCCCGAGGCCGCCCCCGAGCCGGTGCCCCCCGGCATCGACTACCTGAGCTTGATCGCGGCGCGCCGGGAGGCCGAGCTGGCCGGGGAGCCGATCGACTACGCCGCGCTGGCCGACCGTGGCACCAACGATCCCCATGCCGAGGAGGCACCATGAGCATCGACCGCCTGCGCGCCCACCACGGCTTTTCCCGCATGCCCTTCGGCAAGGACCTCGCTCCCGGGGCGCTGCACGCCCACCGCTCCCACGCCGAGGCGGTGGCCCGCATCACCTGGTGCATCGCCGAGCGGGCCATCGGCGTCATCACCGGCGAGTGCGGCTCCGGCAAGACGGTGGCCGCCCGCGCCGCGGTGGCGGCCCTCGACGCGTCCCGCCACAGCGTCATCTACCTGGGCACGCCGGGGGTGGGCCTGCGGGGCATGTACGCCGGGATCGTGGCCGCCCTCGGCGGCACCCCCCGTTTCCATTGCGCCTCGCTCATCCCCCAGACCCAGGACCTCCTCGCCGCCGAGGGTGCCGAGCGGGGCAAGGCGGTGGTGGTCGTGTGTGACGAGGCCCACATGCTCGATGCCGACACGCTCGAAGGCTTGCGGTGCCTGTCCAACGCCGGCATGGATGCCGCCGCCCCGTTCTGTTTGTTGTTGCTGGGCCAGCCCACGCTGCGACGCCGCCTGCGCCTGGGCGCCTTCGCCGCCCTCGAACAGCGCGTCGGGCTGCGCTACGCCATCGCCGGCCTCGAGCCGGCGGAGACATCGAGTTACATCGCCCATCACCTGGCCCTGGCGGGGCGGGCCGACACGATGTTCTCCGACGATGCCGTGGCGCTGATCCACCAGGTGTCGCGGGGCCTGCCCCGGGCCGTTAACAACCTCGCCGTGCAGTCGTTGGTGGCCGCCTTCGCCGCCAACAAGGCCATGGTCGACGAGTCCGCCGCCCGCGCCGCGGTCACCGAGGTGAGCGCCGAGTGACCGAGACCTCCCAACGGGCCCTGTTCGCCATGCCGGCCGCCACCACGGCGGCCGGGCGGGTGCTGGCCGCTCCGCCGGGCTGGCCCGCCCCGCCCGCCCCCGCCGCCTGGGAACCGATGGCGGGGATGATCGCCGAGGCGATCGCCCCCCACACCGAGGCCGAC
>JBOGHQ010000142.1:0-1610 GCA_050744785.1 Acidimicrobiales bacterium
TCGAAGCGCAGGCGCACGAGGAGGCGCTCGACCTCGCCGACGTCCTCCCCCAGCTCGACGAGGGTCGCAGCCAGCTGCTCCACCCGGCCGCGGTCGATGGCCGGGACCTGCTGGCGCGACCGTTCCCACTCGGCGTGCGAGGCCTGGAGGGACTCGGGGAGCCGTTGCACCTGGCGACGGCTCAGCGGAGGAACCCGGCGACGCACGGCGAGCGTGCCGGCGCCGTGGACCTGGGCCAGGTCGAACTGGGTGCAGCGGCTCAGGGCGCGCACGAACGGGGAGTTGCGGCCCCCGCTGTCGCCCAACCCGAGCGAGCGCGCCGTCTCCGACAGGTCGAGGGTGTAGCCGGCCGGCGAGGCGTCGAGGCCGGCGACGAGCCGGCGCATGAGCCAGGTGGTGGACGGCCCGAGCACGCCCAGCCAGTACGACTCCACGTACCTGGAGCGGGGGTCGAAGCCGAGGGTGTCGATGACGGGGTCGGGCCACGCCACGATGTGCAGGGTCGTGGACGGGCTGGGGGGATCCGCGGATCGGGTGGGTGCGGGCACGGGGGCTCCTTGGTGATCGTGCAAGGACGGCGGAGTCATCGCCCGACTCCGAGGCTGAGCCCGGCGGGCTCCACGGCGGCGGCCGCCACCCGGGCCAGGGCCATGGCCGGGATCTCCGGCTCGGCGCTCAGCACGGACGGCTCGTGGCCCACCTCGGCCGTCCAGGCGCGCACGACCCGTGTGGCGTGGTCGAGGTCGGCGGCAACCGCGGCGCGGTCGTCGCCCAGGGCGAAGCGGTAGGCGAAGTCGCCGAGGTCAGCGTCGAGGCCGGCGGTCGCCGCCGTGGTCGGCGGAGGCGAGCGACCGGCGCCGAAGGCCTCCAGGGCCGACTGGATGCGCTCGCCGTTGGATCGGGCCAGTGCCGGGTCGTCGACGAGCACGTGGCGGTACCAAATGGTCTCCACCGCGTCCTCGATGGCGGGACTCGAACGGCCCGCCGACCGGGCTCCCCCGGCAGCCACCGCGGCTGCCAGCTCGGCCGGGAAGCGGTCGCCGCTGGCCCGGAGCCAGTCGTTGAGGTCGCCGGGAACCTCCAGCACGCCGATCCGCTCGCCGGCGCCGGCGTCGGCCAGCAACTCGACCATGCGCTCGGCACCGGAGCGCCCCGCAGGGTCGCCGTCGAAGGCCACCACCAGCCGCTCGCTGGCGAAGCGCTGGACCACCTGGTCGGCCATGGCCCGGTTCGGCGCTCCCACCCCGAGCACGGCGACGGCGCGCTGGCCGGCCTGGGCCGCGCTCAGGGCGTCGAGGATCCCCTCGCACACCACCACCGCGTCGGGATCGACGTACGGGCCGGCCACGCGCACCTCGGCCAGGCGGGGGGAGACGCCGACCAGGGCGGTGGCCGGGTTCTCGTAGCGGCGGCGGGGATGGCCGAGGTAGCGGGTCTGGAAGTAGGTGGCCCGCCGGGCGTCGTCGAGCACGGGCAGCACCACGCCCATCCCGCCCCGGGGCAGACCGGCCGGCCGGGCCATGCGCCGCGGTCCGGGGTCGGCGCCGACCCGGTTGGCCACCAGCACGTCGTCGCTCAGGCCCCGCCCCGCCAGCCAGGCGTGCTGGGCC
>JBOGHQ010000143.1:0-1630 GCA_050744785.1 Acidimicrobiales bacterium
GATCTGGTGTGGGTGAGCGGGAAATGAACCCGGGTGGACGCCACCGGGGGAGCTGCTGGGGCTCAAGGGGCCGGCTCGGCGGCGGGCGACAGGGGGGGCGCCGGCGGTCGGGTCATGGGACCGGCCCGTCCACCAGCCGGCGCCGGCCGTCCCAGGTGAAGCGGGTGGAGGTGACGGGCTCGTCGCCGGCCGGCGGGTGCAGGTGATGGATGGCGATGCCGTCCAGGCTGGCGTACTGGCACCACTCGTGGTCGCTGGTGAACACGGCGTCGAGGTCCCAGGTGCGGAAGGTGCCGAACAGCTGGGCCCGGTTGGCGGTGTCGACGCCGGCGAACAGCTCGTCCAGCAGGATGAGCCGGGGGCAGCCGGCCGGGCCGCCGTCGGCGCCGGCGTAGTGGGCCGCCACCGAGGCGATCATGGGCAGGTGCAGGGCGATGGAGCGTTCCCCGGTGGACAGCTTCTGGAGCCGCCTGGCCGTGGCCGGCTGGAACCCGTCCTGGTCCCGGTGGGCGATGAGCAGGGTGAAGCGGTGCCAGGCCCGGTAGTCGAGCGTCTCCCGCAGCCTGGCCTCCCACGAGGCGGTGGCCTCCAGCTCGGCCCGGGCCTGGTCCACCCGGGCCCGCACGAAGGCCTGGAGTGAGGCCCGCTCCTCGTCGGAGAGGTCGGCCGGGTCGCGCAGCAGCAGGGTGCGGGCCGCCTTCACTGCGGCGGGTTGCTCGGGGTCGACCTCCCAGCGCAGGCGCACCTGCACACCGCCGGCCATGGTGCGCACCGCGTCGAGCTGGGCGTTGATACCGTCCACCAGGCCGTTGGCGTGGCGGATGCGCTCGGCCAGGGCCCGGCGCACGCTGCCGGCCAGGGTCTGCTCGAACAGCCGCTCCTCGTCGACGGCCAGCTCGGCCCGGCCCTCGGCCTGCTCGGCGGCCAGGGCCGCGGCCAGGGCAGCCGCCCCCCGCCGCCGGCCGCCGGCCACCGTGCGCAGCGCCCACCAGCCCTCGGCCGTCATCTCCCGGGCTACGTCGACCCGGGCGCCCAGGGCGGCCTGGGCGGCGTGAAGCCGTTCCCGCAGCCGGTCCGAGGCCCGCTCGACGGCTTGGGGGCCGGTCTCCACCCGCTCGTGGTCGGCGGCGATGGCGCGGGCCGCGGCCAGGACGGCCGAGGCGGTGTCGAGGGGCTCCGGCCGCTCGACCGCGGCGTCGTCGGCCAGGGCGCCCAGCACGGTGACCAGGCGCTGCTGGCATCCGGCTCGCTCCTCCTCAGCCCGGGCCCGCTCGGCCTCGGCCGCCTTCAGCTCGCTGGTGAGCGCTCCCACGTGGCGATCGAGGGCGGGCACCTGCTCGGCCAGCTCCCGCTCTCGTCGCTGGACGCCGACCCGCTCCTTGTCGAGTGAGTCCAGCCGGCGCAGCACCTCGCCGTACTCGGTGCCCACCGACGACTCCAGGCCTGCCACCCGGCCCTCGGTGGCGGCGGCGTCGCGCTCGGCCTCCTGGTGGTGGGCGGCGGCGGCCCGGGCGGCCCGCTCCGCCTCGGCCAGCCGGTCGACGGCCCGGGCGTGGCTGCGCTCGGCGGCGGCCACCTCCCGGCGGCGGCGGGCCCAGGTGACCGTGGCGCGGGCCAGCTTGGCCAGGCC
>JBOGHQ010000144.1:0-3827 GCA_050744785.1 Acidimicrobiales bacterium
GGTGGTGGTGGTGGGCGCGGTGGTCGTCGTCGGCCGCACGGTGGTCGGCGGGGCGGGCGGGGCGGGCGGGGGCGCAGGGGCCGCAGCCGGAGCGGGGGCGGGATCGCCGGACCGCTGCCGGAACACCTCGCTCACCCACAGCGATCCACCGGACACGACCACGCCGACGCCGATGCCGGTGAACCGGGGGTCGAGCAGCTCCTCGCGGTGCGAGGTCGAGGCCATGAGGGCGGCGTGGACCTGATCCACGGTCTGGCCCAGGCCCACGTTCTCGCCCACCAGCAGCCAGCCCTGCACCTGCTGTCCCAGGCTGGGGTTGTGGTAGAGGCGGCTCTGGGAGGCCATGGCTGCCGAGTGGCCGCGGGCCACGTCCACGAGGTCGGCCTCCACGGCGAGAGCGGGCCGGCCCACGGCCTGGCGCTCGGCCGCCACCCGGGCCGTCATGGCCGCCTCCAGGTCGGGAGCGCCGCCAGCCTGCGTGGTGCCGGCGGTGACACCCGCCACCGCCACCACCGGCACCACGAGCATTGGCGCTACCGCCAGCGCCAGCAGGGCGGCAGCGGCCAGCCTCCGTTGCCGAAGCCCACCAGCCGCACCACCGTCGCGCCCCACCATGCCCAAGGTTCGACGCCGCTCCGGCATCCTCCTTCCGCTGTACGCAAACCGCCCGGAAGGTTCGAACGACACCCCTGGCACGGGTCGGACCGGAGCGACCTGCGCGGCCCGGCCTGAAGGTCCGCCTCGGCGGCCCGCTCCTCCTCGCCAATCTGCTCGCGTTGCCGGCTGCTCCTGCTTGGCGAGGGGCGCGAGCAGCGCCGTCGAGCCCGCCGCGCTCCTCGGCCAGGAAGGTGAACGGGTCCAGGTGGACAACGGCCACAATGAGAGACGCCGGATGGCTCATCCCACCCGGGGTGGGGTAGGGTAAGGGCATGAAGACGGAACACCGGCGGTCCATCCTCAACCGGCTGAAGACGGCGAGGGGGCATCTCGACGCCGTGGTCCGCATGGTCGAGGACGACGCCTACTGCCCGGAGGTGATGAAGCAGCTGTCGGCCGTCCAGGGGTCACTCGAGCGGGCCAGCCGGATCGTGCTGCGCAACCACCTCGAGACGTGCGTGGCGGCCGCCATGGTGGCCGGGCGCACCGACGAGATCGTCGACGAGCTGATGGAGGCGCTCCGCTACGACCACATCGCCACCGGGCCGGGGCCGGAGCTCGAGCTGATGGAGGAGCCGCAACCATGAGCCACCAGGTCGAGGAGCGGGCCGCCGGCTCGCCGGGGGCGACCACCGAGTTGGAGCTGTCGGTGTCGGGCATGACCTGCGGGTCGTGCGCCGCCCGGGTGGAGAAGGTCCTCACCCGCCAGGACGGTGTGGAGCGGGCGGCGGTCAACTTCGCCACCGAGCGGGCGACCGTGGTGATCGACCCCGCTCGCGTCGGCGCCGACGACCTCGTCGCCGCCGTCGGGAGGATCGGCTACGGCTTGGCGCCCGCCGAGCCGTCGACCGAGGTGGCCGAGGGCGAGGGCGAGGACGGGCTGGAGCGGATGTGGCTGCGCCGGGTCCTGCTCGCCTGGCCGCTGGGGCTGGCGGTGCTGGTCCTGTCCCTGTGGTTCATGCACGACCCGTGGGCGCGGTGGTCGGCCTTCGCCCTCACCATCCCCGTCCAGTTCTGGGCGGGGTACCCGTTCCTCCACCAGGCGACGGTGCGGGCCCGGGCGTTCCAGGCGAACATGGACACGCTCATCGCCATCGGCACGCTGGCGGCCTTCGCCTACTCCGCCGTCAATGTCGCCTTCGGGCGGAGCCACTCCGACCACTACTTCGACACCTCCGCCCTCATCATCGCCTTCCTGCTCCTGGGCAGGTACTTCGAGGCCCGAGCCAAGGGAAAGGCGTCGAGCGCCGTCCGCGCCCTGCTCGAGCTCGGTGCCAAGGAGGCGCGCGTCCTCGTAGATGGCCAGGAGCGGATGGTGCCGGTCGAGCAGGTCCGGGTGGGCGACGTGCTGCGGGTCCGCCCCGGCGAGAAGATCCCTGTCGACGCCGACGTCGTCGACGGACGCTCGGCGGTGGACGAGTCCATGCTCACCGGCGAGTCGGTGCCGGTCGACAAGAAGCCCGGAGACCGTGTCGCCGGCGCCACCATCAACGCCCAGGGGGCGCTCACCCTGCGGGCCGCCGCCGTGGGCGCCGACACCGCCCTGGCCCAGATCGTGCGGCTGGTGGAGGAGGCCCAGGGGACCAAGGCGCCCGTGCAGCGCCTGGCCGATCGCATCTCGGGCGTCTTCGTGCCCTTCGTGCTGGCCCTGGCCCTGGCGACGTTCGCCGGCTGGTGGCTCCTCGCCGACGACGCCGGTGGTGGCCTGGTGGCGGCGGTGGCCGTGCTCATCATCGCCTGCCCGTGCGCCCTCGGCCTGGCCACCCCCACCGCCATCATGGTCGGCACCGGGCGGGGCGCCGCCATGGGCGTGCTCATCAAGGGCGGCGAGGTGCTGGAGCGCTCCAAGCGCGTCGACACGGTGGTGTTCGACAAGACCGGGACCCTCACCAGGGGGCAGATGGCGCTCACCGACGTCGTCCCCGCCGACGGCGAGAGCGACGACGTCGTCCTCGGGCGTGCCGCCGCGGTGGAGTCAGCCTCCGAGCACCCCGTCGGACGTGCGGTCGTGGACGGCGCCCGGGAGCGCCTCGGTGGCCTGTCGCCCGCCGAGGACTTCACCTCGGTGGCAGGCCACGGCGTGCGGGCCAGCGTGGACGGGGTGCCGGTCCACGTCGGCCGGCGCAAGCTCATGACCGAGGCCGGCCTGATGGGGGCCACCGCTCTCGACGAGGAGGCGGAGCGACTGGAAGGCGAGGGCAAGACGGCGATCTTCGTGGCATGGGAGGGCCGGGTGCGGGGGCTGCTGGCGGTGGCCGACACCATGAAGGACGACGCGCCCGCCGCCGTGGCCGACCTGCGCTCCATGGGGATCGAGGTGGTGATGATCACCGGCGACAACCGCCGCACGGCGACGGCCATCGCCGGCGAGGTGGGGATCGACCTTGTCCTCGCCGAGGTCCTTCCCGCCGACAAGGTGGACGAGGTGCGCAGCCTCCAGGCCGAGGGCCGGGTCGTCGCCATGGTGGGTGACGGCATCAACGACGCGCCCGCCCTCGTGCAGGCGGACCTCGGCATCGCCATCGGCACGGGCACGGACGTGGCCATCGAGTCGTCCGACATCACCTTGCTCTCCGGCGACCTCTCCGGGGTGGCCACCGCCATCCGGCTGTCCCGGCGGACGTTCCGCACCATCCTGCAGAACCTGGGATGGGCGTTCGGCTACAACCTGGCCGCCCTCCCGCTGGCGGTAGCCGGCGCCCTCAACCCCATCATCGCCGGTGCGGCCATGGCCTTCTCGAGCGTCTCGGTGGTGTCCAACAGCCTGCGCCTGTACCGCTTTCCGCTGGTCCTGAGGCTGCTACACGCCATCCGACCAACCACAAGTAGGTCGTCATGAAGATGTGCATCAACTGGAAGGTGGTCGGTGCCCTTGCCCTCGTCGGGCTGGGGGTGTTCGCCGCGGCGCCGAACCTGATCGGCGCGGCGCTGCCTCTCCTGGTCCTCGCCGCCTGCCCGCTGTCGATGCTGGTGATGATGCGGGCGATGTCAGGTGGGAGCCGGTGCCGGACCGGCGCCGAGGCGACAGCCGGGGAGGTCCGGTCCGACGCGGGCCGCACCTCGAACAGCTCGTGAAACGGGCCAAGGCCCGACGATCAGCACAGAACGAGCACCCGCCAGGTCAGAACGGCCCGCCTACGTCATCGGCGTCGTGGCACTCGCGCTTCCGG
>JBOGHQ010000145.1:0-2877 GCA_050744785.1 Acidimicrobiales bacterium
GCCGTTGAGGGCGTCGCGGCGCAGCAGCCGTCGGAGCGACTCGTCCACGTCGTGGATCACCGTCGCGACGATCCCAGCCCGGCCGCCGCCCGCCCAGCCGCCGCCGTGCAGCCGTTCGGGCACCGCCTCCTGCCCGTCGGGGCAGGGACCGGCGGGGCCAGCCGCTCAACCGCTCGACCGCTCGACCGCTCAGATGAGGCCCTCGCGCACCGCGAAGGCCACGGCGTGGGCCCGGTTGCGGAGCTGGAACCGGGAGGTGATGTCGTGGATGACGTTCTTCACCGTCCGCTCGGAGTACGCCAGCCGGCTGGCGATCTCGGCGGTGCCGAACCCGTCGGCCACCAGCCGCAGCACCTCCAGCTCCCGCTCGGCCATGCCGCTCATGGTGAGCCCCCGGGGCGCCAGCACGTGGCGTTGCAGCCGGCCGACCTGGCCGAGCAGTCGGCCCAGGAGGTCGGGGGGCATGGCCCCGTCGCCGGCCACGGCCGACCGGACGCAGGTCACCAGGCGCTCGGGCGACGCCTCGCCGCGCCGGAGCAGCCCGCTGGCGCCCGTCTCGGCGGCGCGGAGGAGGCCGGCGTCGTCGAGGTGGGTGGCCACCAGCACCAGTTTCGGGCAGCCGTTGCGCTGCACGGCCCGGGCCGCCCGCACCGCTTCGTCGTCCACGTCGTCGCAGAGGATGACGGCCACCGCGGCGGTGTCCACGTCGCCGTCGGCCACCACCGTCACCTCGGGCCGGCCCCGGAGCTGGGCCACCAGCCCGGCCTGCGAGATGGGGTCCGCGGCGTAGACGAACACGGGGATGCGCTCGGTCATGTACCTACCCCTCCTTCCCCCGCCGTGGCGCGCACTCTGGCACGGCCCGCTCCGCAGCCGCTCTACGCGCGCTCCACGCGGGCCGGTGAGAAGGGGCCGCCCGCCGATGTCACCCGAAGGGGCAACACGGGTTGCCCGGCCGGCTTCCCGGCGGCCCTTTGCCGGCGCCGGGCCCGGGCCTATGTTGCGAGGTCGTGGGCGCCACGGCCTCGCTCTCGTCCTCGGCCCTCCAGGTGGAGCCTGGCGGATCGGTCGTGGTCGAGGTCCGCCTCCGCAACACCGGCACGGTCGTGGACCAGTTCAACTTCGAGGTCCTGGGCGACGCGGCGGGCTGGGCCGCCGCCGTCCCACCCATGCTGTCGCTCTTCCCCGGTGCCGAGGGCGTGAGCCAGGTCCGCTTCACGGTGCCCCGGTCGGCCGAGGCCCGGTCCGGCCCCATCCCGTTCGCGGTCAAGGTCTCCTCCAAGGAGGACCCCGGTGGCGGGACCGTCGAGGAGGGCACCCTCGAGGTGGGCGGCTTCGTCGACGTGTCGGCCGAGCTGCTGCCCCGCACGTCCCACGGCGGCCGGGTCGGCCGCCACGAGCTGGCCCTCGACAACCGGGGCAACACCCGGGTGAACGCCGTCCTCACCGCCATGGACCCCGGCGACCTCCTCCGGTTCTCCTTCGGGCCGCCCGCGCTGGTGGCCGAGCCCGACGAGGCCACCTTCTCCCGGGTGATGGTCCGCCCGGTCAAGACCTTCTGGCGGGGGACGCCCAAGACCCTGCCGTTCCAGGTGTCGGTGGAGGCCGACGGCGCCGCGCCCATCACCGTCGACGGCTCCTACCTCCAGGAGCCCCGCCTGCCCAGGTGGTTCTGGAAGCTGGTGCTGGCCCTCCTGGCCCTGCTCGTCCTGCTGGTCATCTTGTGGTTCACCCTGCTCAAGCCCACCGTGGAGTCGGCGGCCAAGGAGGCGGTGCAGGAGCCGCTGGAGCAGACCGAGGAGGCGCTCCAGGACCTGGCCCAGCAGGTGGGCGCGGCCGCGCCCCAGATCGACACCGGCGGCGGCGGTGGTGGTGGTGACGGCACGCCCCCCGGCGCCCAGGCCGGCGCCGAGGAGGTGGAGACCGACCTCGGCAACCCGTTCGACGCCAGGCTGGCCGTCAATGGGCCCGGCGTTGTGGAGGACGCCGTGACGGTGGGCGACCAGCAGGTCTTCTCGCTCACCGACATCGTGCTCCAGAACCCGGCAGGGGACAGCGGTATCGTGGAGCTGAAGCGAGGCGACAGGGTGCTGTTGCGTCTCAACCTGGCCAACTTCCGGGACCTGGACTACCACTTCGTGTCACCTGTGATCGTGTCACCTGGAACGACGGTCACGCTGCGCGTCGAGTGCGCCAGCCCGGTCTGCACGACGGCCGTCTACCTCGCGGGGTTCGTGAAAACGACAGGATCATGACCCGGGGGCGGGCCCTGGTCGCCGCCGTCCTGCTGGCCGGCGCCGTCCTGGTCCCGGCCGCCTCGGCCCAGAGCCAGGCGGCCATCACCCTCAACCCCGCCTCGGCCCCCGCCGGGACGTCCGGTACGTGGTCCATCACCGTCAACGGCACCGGCTTCGCCCCCAACGGGAAGGTCGACGTCACCTTCGCCGGTGCAGTGGCCGGCGGCACCGCCACGAACGGGCAGGGCATGTTCTCCCTCCCGATCACGCCCGCTCGCCGGGCGGGCGGCTCCTACCCCGTGGTGGCCACCCAGACCGTGTGCGGGATCTCCTGCTTCACCGTCACCGCCACCGCCGACTTCCTCTCCGTCCCACCCATGCGGGCCTTCGACGGACCGTCCTTCGCGGCTACGGGCGAGGAGCAGTGCGGCCCGGCCGGGCCGGGGTTCAACTGGTCGGTCCAGGTCTCGGGCAGCCTGTGGCAGGGGGGCGCCACGTTCCAGAACACCGTGACCATGGTGTTCTACCGGCTGGAGACGGTGATCACCCGGACCACCGCCGCCGTCTCCGAGGTCGGCACCTGGCTGGTGACCGGCTGGGCCGTGCCGGCCCAGCCCGAGGCGCCGGCCGGCACCTACAC
>JBOGHQ010000146.1:0-11520 GCA_050744785.1 Acidimicrobiales bacterium
GGCCCTGGCCGCGGCCGGCACCGGGGGCCCGCCGCCGGCGGGTGCCGACGACGGCCGGCCGTGGGCGGCCCTGGTGCCGAGCCTCGACCCGAGCACCATGGGCTGGCGGGACCGGGCGTGGTACCTGGGTGACCTCGGGCCCCAGCTGTTCGACGGCAACGGCAACGCCGGGCCCGCCATCTGGTGCGACGGCCGGCTGGTGGGCGGCTGGGCCCACCGGCCCACCGGCGAGGTGGCCACCCGCCTCCTGGTCGACGTGGGCAGCGAGGGCGAGGCCGCCGTCGAGGCGCAGGCGGCCCGGCTCCAGGCGTGGCTCGACGCCAGCGGCGCCCATGTCCGGCCCCGGTTCCCCACGCCGCTCCAGAAGGAGCTGACGGCGTGACCGGCACGGGAGGCCGGCCCACTGGCAGCTCGCGGTGCGGCAGCCCGACGGCGTGGTGAGCCGGTGACGGTGGGTGACGGGGAGATCGCCCTGGAACTCGACGGCCACGAGGTCGTCATCTCCAGCCCCGGGAAGGTGTTCTTCTCCGAGCGGGGCGAGACCAAGCTCGACCTGGTCGAGTTCTACCGGGCCGTGAGGGCTCCCCTCCTGGCCGCCATGGGCGGCCGTCCCGTGCTGCTCCAGCGCTTCCCGGAGGGGGCCGAGGGCAGCTCCTTCTTCCAGAAGCGGGTGCCGGCGTCCAAGCCACCCTGGCTCCAGACCGCCGACGTGAGCACGCCCAACGGCACCATCTCCAACGCCCTGGTGGCGGCCGACGTGGCCCACGTGGCGTGGGCCGTCAACATGGGCTGCCTCGGCTTCCACGTGTGGCCCACCCGGGCCGACGAGCCGGACTGCGCCGACGAGCTCCGGATCGATCTCGACCCCACCCCCGGCGTGACCTTCGCCATGGTGCGGGAGGGCGCCCTGGCGGTACGGGACCTGCTCGAGGAGCTGGGCCTGGCGGGCTGGCCCAAGACCACCGGCAACCGCGGCATCCACGTCTACCTCCGCCTGGAGCGCCGGTGGGACAGCTACCAGGTGCGGGCCGCGGCGGTGGCGCTGGCCCGCGAGCTGGAGCGACGCCGCCCCGACCTGCTCACCGCGGCGTGGTGGAAGGAGGAACGGGGGCGGCGGGTCTTCGTGGACTTCAACCAGAACGCGCCCCACAAGACGGTGTTCGGGGCGTGGTGCGTGCGGGCCCGCCCCGGCGCCCAGGTGTCCACACCGTTCCACTGGGACGAGCTGGACGAGGCCTTCCACCCCGACCGCCTCACCATGCCCGTGGTGGCCGAGCGGGTGGCTCGCGACGGCGACCCCTGGGCCGGCATGTACGAAGAGCTGCAGTCCATCGAGCCGCTGCTGGCCATGTACGACCGTGACCTGGCCGACGGGCTGATGGACGCACCCTGGCCGCCGGTCTATCCCAAGCAGCCGAACGAGCCACCCCGGGTGGCGCCCAGCCGGGCCAGGAAGCCCAAGCCGGACGGGTGAGCGAGCCCGCAGGGCGAGCGGGGCCCGAGCGGCCCTTCGAGCGGAGGACTCCATCGGCACGCCGTCCCGAAGGGATGGTGGGCCAATGAGCCCTCAGCCGGCGGGTGCCGGCCAGTACCGGTCCCGGAGCAGGCGCTTGTAGAGCTTGCCCGTGGGGTGGCGGGGCAGCTCGGCCTCGAAGTCCACCGACTTGGGGCACTTGAAGGGGGCCAGGCGCTGGCGGCAGAAGGCGAGCAGCTCCGCCTCCAGCTCGGGGCCGGCGTGGGCCGGGTCGACGGGCTGGACCACCGCCTTCACCTGCTCGCCCAGCTCCTCGTGGGGGATGCCGAACACGGCCACGTCCATGACCTTGGGGTGGGTGACCAGGACGTCCTCGGCCTCCTGCGGGTACACGTTCACCCCGCCGGAGATGATGGTGTAGGCCTTGCGGTCGGTGAGGTAGAGGTAGCCCTCGTCGTCCAGGTAGCCGACGTCGCCGAGGGTGGAGCGGCCCTTGGCGTCGTGGGCGGCCCGGGTCTTCTCCGGGTCGTTGTGGTACTCGAAGTCAGGCCCCCCGGCCACGTAGATCGTGCCCACGTGGCCGGGCGGCAGCTCGTTGCCGGCGTCGTCGAGGACGTGCAGGGTGGGGCCCGCCAGCGAGCGGCCCACGGTGCCCCGGTGGGCCAGCCACTCCTCGGAGTCGCAGGCCACGTAGGCGTTGCCCTCGGTGCCGGCGTAGTACTCGTAGATGATCGGGCCCCACCACTCGATCATCCGCTCCTTCACCTCGGCTGGGCAGGGCGCCGCTCCGTGGATGCAGTAGCGGAGGCTGGACAGGTCGAAGCGGGCCCGGTCCGCCTCCGGCAGCTTGAGCAGGCGCACGAACATGGTGGGGACCACGAGGGTGTGGGTGACCCGGTAGCGCTCGACCGTCTCCAGGAGGTCCAGCGGGTCGAAGCGCTCGGTCACCACGGTGGTGGCCCCGGCCCGGTGCAGGGCCATGGTGAACCACAGCGGAGCGGTGTGGTACAGGGGCGCGGGGGAGAGGAACACGGCGTCCTCGCCGAACCCGTAGAGCGAGCGGCCCAGGCCCAGCACCGAGTCGAACCCCTGGGTGCCGAGCGGGATCCTCCCCAGGGGCTTCTTCACGCCCTTGGGGCGGCCGGTGGTGCCCGACGAGTACAGCATGCTGCGCCCCTCCAGCAGGTCGGGGAGGGGCTCGGCCGGCTGGGCGCCGACGGCGTCCTCGTAGGCCTCGAAGCCGTCGATGACGCCACCGACCATGAGGCGGGTCGGGATGGCGCCCAGCTGAGCGCCCAGCTGGGCGGCCACCTGGCGCCGCTCGTAGGAGGTGACGAGGGCCTTGGCCTGGCAGTCCTCCAGGATGTAGGCCACCTCGCCGGCGGTGAGCCGGGAGCTGATGGGCGTGTAATAGAGCCCGGACCGCTGGGGGGCCCAAGCGGCCTCCAGATAGGCGAGGTTGTTCTCCATCCAGATGGCCATGGTGTCGCGGGGCCGCAGCCCGCGATCGTGCAGCAGGCGGGCCAGGCGGTGGGCGCCGGCGTCGAGCTGGCCGTAGGTCTGGACGGTGCCGGTGCCGGCCAGGATCACCGCCGGCCGGTCGGGACTGGTGGCGGCGTGGACCCCGGGGTGCACGGCGGGAGGCTACGCCGCGGCTAGCTGTTCCAACAGCTCGTCGCGGTCCGGCCCCGGCGGTGGGGGCGGTGTGCGCTCGGCCCGCTGTTGCCAGGCGGCCATGACCCGCATGACGACCTGGGGGTCCTTCATGAGGGCGTCGGGAGGCTCCAGCAGGTTCCACAGCCGCATGAAGGCCCGGAACACCACCGGGTCGTGGCGGGCGGCCGGCAGCAGGCCGTGGCGCAGCAGCGACCCCACGCCGACCGGGCCGTCGGGGTCGTCCTCGTCGGCGGCGGCGGCCCGGTCGTTGCGGTCCTGGGCCAGGGCGGCCCCGTACCAGGGCTCGATCTCGGCCCGGGTGGCCTCGGCGAAGGCCACCGCCGCGCTGCCGGGGTCGCCGCCATGGGCGGCCAGGGTGTCGCCCAACAGCTCGGCGTGCACCATGGCCAGGGCGCACCCCCGCCCGTAGAGCGGGTTGGTACACACCGCGCTGTCGCCCACCGCGAACACGCCGGTGGCCAGCGGCCGGCCGGCCACCACCAGGCGGCGGCGGCGGTTCACCAGGTCGGCCATCACCTCCACCCCACTGATGGGCTGGCAGCCGGGCGACTCGGCCCAGCGCCGGGTGGCCGGGAAGGCACCGGCCAGGCCGGCGAACGGTCGGGGCTGGAGGAGGCGGCGCATCTCGGCGTCGTCGGCGTGGACGCCGAAGGTGATCGACAGGGTGCGGTTGTCGCCCGGGAAGACGGCGTACTTCACGTAGCCCAGGTCGCCCACCACGAGGGGCTGGGTGGACGGGTCCTCCTCCTCGGGCCCGGCCCGGTAGAAGCGCGACGAGTAGATGATGCCGGTGTCCTCCACCTCCTCGGGCACCGGCGGGGCGCCTGCCGCGGCCAGCCACCGGGGCAGGGGCGACCGCCGCCCGGCCGCGTCCACCACCAGGTCGGCCCGCAGGGCGGTGCCGCCGGCCAGGCCGACGCCCACCACGTGGGGCACGCCGGACGGGCGGTCCTCGGCCAGCAGGCCCTCCACCGACCCGGACATCAGATCGACGCCCGGCGTGCCCAGGGCCCGCCGCCGGAGCACCCACTCGAACGTGGTACGGCGGCAGGCCAGGGCCACCAGGTCCTCGTCACCCGGTTCCGGCGCCAAGGGGTGCAGCTCCGGCGGGGGGTAGCGGGTGAAGTCGATCTCGGCCGCACCCACCGCCAGCAGCTCCTCCAGGACCTCGGGCGAGCGATCGCGGAGCAGGTTGCGCAGCCGGGCCAGGAAGGCGTGCGAGTGGCGGGTCTGGGGCGCCCCCCGCCGGCGCCAGTGGTCGAAGGCGGCATCGGGCGACGGGGGAAGGTCGACGGTGTCGCGCTCGACCACCATGACCCGGTGACCGGCCCGGGCCAGCGCCAGGGCGCTCCCCAGCCCTGCGACCCCTGCGCCCACGACCACGACCTCGGCCACGGGCGGCACGGTAGCGGCCGCCCCGGCGGTACCGTGCCACCCCGGATGTGGCGCGTGGTGGAGCTGGAGGCGGAGGCGACCCACGACCTGCGCCGGCGGGTCCTTCGTGACCACGTGCCGGGCGCCGACGTCGTGAACCCCGAGGACGACCAGCCCGGCGTTGTGCACCTCGGGGTGGTCGACGGCGAGGGCCGGGTCGCGGCGGTGGCCACCGTGTCCCCCGAGCCCACTGCCCGCCGGCCGGGCCGGCGGGCGGCCCGCCTGCGCAGCATGGCCGTGCACCCCGACCAGCAGGGCCAGGGCCTGGGCACCCAGCTGCTGGCGGCGCTGGTGGCCCGGGCCCGGCAGGACGGCTACCAGGTGCTGTGGGCCAACGGCCGCGACACCGCCTTGGCCTTCTACCGCCGTCACGGCTGGGAGGTGGTGGGGGACGGCTTCGAGTCGGTGGGCCTGCCCCACCACGTGGTGCTGGTCGACCTCTGAGCGTGGCTCAGATGGCGGCGATGGAGCGGAGGCGGTGGCGGGGGCCGAACCGGGGCGCCTGGATGCCGCCGGCCACGATGAGGCGGATGACCCGCCCGCGGTGGCCCCGGTAGGGCTCCAGCAGCTCCAGCATGCGGGCGTCGTCGGCCCGGGCCTCACCGGCCAGGGCCCAGGCCACCTGGTGGGGCAAGTGGAAGTCGTCGAGCGATACCGCGTCGGTGTCGCCCAGCGCCACCAGCGCCACCTCGGCCGCGGTCCACGGCCCCACGCCCGGGACGGCGCACAGCCGCCGCCGGGCGTCGGCGGGGGCCATCGAGGCCACCTCCTCCAGGCGGGGGGCCACGGCGCAGGCCCGCCGGATGGTCTCGGCTCGCCGCCGCTCCACGCCATGGGGGTGGAAGGCGTAGGAGGGGGTGGCGGCGAGGGTCTCGGGGGCGGGCGGCACCAGGAGGCCGGTGGCGCCGGACGGGCCGGGGGCGGGCTCGCCCAGGGCCCGCACCAGCGCCCGGTAGGAGCGCTTGGCTTCGATGCCGGTGACCTTCTGCTCCAGCACGGTGGGCACGAGGGCCTCGGTGACGGCACCGCTGCGGGGGATGCGCAGGCCGGGCAGCCGCCGGGCCAGGCCGGCGAGGACAGGGTGGCGGGGCTCGAATCCCGCCGGGTCGTCGTGGGCGCCCACCAGGGCCGGCGCGGCGTCCACCGCCCACGCTGCCCCGGGCCCCCACGCCCGCACCCGCACCTCGCCGTCGCGGGCGGTGAGGTGCACGGTGGCGGGGCCGTGTGGCGTCCGGCTGGCCCGCCACACCCCGTCGGCCCCGATCCGCATGCAGGGGTCGCCGGCGCCCCGCCGCAGCGGTCCCAGGGTGAGGGCCAGGCTCACCCGCTGTGGCGGCCGGAAGCTTCGCTCGAGCACCGGCCGAACCTACCGGCCGGAATCGGTGCGACGGTGGCACGCCGCCGTGGCAGAGTGCCGGCGATGCCGGCGATGCCGACCCTCTCGGAGGACCTGCGCTTCCGGGGCCTGGTGCACCAGGTGACCGACGCCGCCGTGTTCGGCCTCCTCGACGCGGGTGGCCTCACCGCCTACGCCGGCTTCGACCCCTCCGCCTCCAGCCTCCAGCTGGGGAACCTGGTGGGCGTCCTCAACCTGGTGCGCCTCCAGCAGGCCGGCCACCGGGTGATCGCCCTGGCCGGCGGGGGGACGGGCATGATCGGCGACCCCAGCGGCAAGACCGAGGAGCGGGCCCTGCTGGGCCCGGAGCAGCTGGCCGCCAACGTGGCGGGGATCAGGGGCCAGCTGGCCCGCTTGGTTGACTTCGAGGCGGGGGCCCTGATGCTCGACAACGCCGAATGGCTCGGGTCGGTGGGGCTGCTGGAGTTCCTCCGGGACGTGGGCAAGCACTTCAGCGTCAACGCCATGATCGCCCGGGAATCGGTGCGGGCCCGGTTGGAGGGCCGGGAGCACGGCATCTCCTACACCGAGTTCAGCTACATGCTGCTGCAGGCCTACGACTTCGTCCGCCTCCACGACCTGCACGGCTGCCGCCTGCAGCTGGGCGGCAGCGACCAGTGGGGCAACATCGTGTCGGGGGTGGACCTCATCCGCCGGGCCCGGGGCGCCGAGGCCTACGGCCTCACCACGCCCCTCATCACCGACGAGCACGGCCGCAAGCTGGGCAAGACGGAGGCGGGCACGGTGTGGCTGGACCCCGCCCTCACCAGCCCGTACCAGCTCTACCAGTACCTGCTCAACGCGCCCGACGATCGGGTGGGGGTCTACCTCCGCGCCCTGACCCTGCTGCCCCACGAGCAGATCGAGGCGCTCGATGCGGCCAGCGCCGAGCATCCCGAGCAGCGCCAGGCCCAGCGGGCCCTGGCCCGCGCCGTGGTGGCCCTGGTACACGGGGAGCACGAGGCGGCCGGCGTCGAGCGGGCGGCCCGGGCCCTGTTCGGCGAGGAGGTGGCCGAGCTGGACGAGCCCAGCCTGCTGGCCGTGTTCGCCGAGGCGCCGTCGTCCACCGTGCCCCGCGCCGCCCTGGACGGCGAGGGCCTGCTGCTGGTGGAGGCTTTGGCCGACGCCGGCCTCACGCCGTCGCGGTCGGCGGCCCGCCGGGCCGTGGAGCAGGGCGGGGCCTACGTCAACAACCGCCGGGCCACCGATCTCGACCGCCGCCTCACCCCCGACGACCTGCTGCACGGCCGCTACGTCGTGCTGCGCCGGGGCCGGCGGGACCACCACCTCCTGCGGGTGGGCTGACTCCGGCTGCACTCAGGGCGTGGTGACCCGGCAGGCGGTGGGCTGGCCCTGGGTGAAGTAGGTGAAGCGGGTGAACCGCACCGACTCGTAGCGCTGGGCGGTGGTGATCTTCTCGGCGGTGAAGCTGGCGCTGTTGCCAGCCGGGATAACGGTGCCGGCCACGCTGAAGTTCACGGTGCGCACGTCGTTGCCGGGGAACACCACTTCGAGGGTGATCTGCTCCACCTCGATGGGGGCGCTCACCTGGTTGTCGACGTTGGCCTGGGGCGTGAAGCTCGAGCTGAGCACGTCGGTGGTGAGGTCCTTGGCCACGAAGGACACCGACGCCCGGCCCTCGCCGCAGACGGCCGACGGGGCGGTGGTGGTGGTCGTGGTGCTGGCCCCGGTGGTGGAGGTGGTGGAGGAGGAGGTCGTGGTGGCGCGGGTGGTGGAGGTGGTGGAGGCCGCCGTAGTGCTCGATGTGGCACCGGGCAGGGTGGTGGTGGACGGGAAGGTGGTGGTGGACAGGGACGTGGTGGTGGTGACCGCGGCCAGGTCGTCCTCGTCGTCGTCCTCATCGACCAGGAGGAAGCCGACCGCGCTGCCGAGCGCCACCACACCGGCGGCGGCGGCCACCAGGCCCTTGGGCCCACCCGGGAAGTTCACGGTCCCAATGTTGGCACCTGGACCCCGCCGGGGCGCGGCATTCAGCGTGCGCATCTCAGGTGGGACCCGATGCGCTCGGCAACGGCCGCCATGTGCTCGTCGCTGTCGTAGCGGTGCCGGGGCCAGAAGAAGCCCCGGAGGCCGTCGCCCCGCCGCCTCGGGACCACGTGGACGTGGAGATGGGGGACGCTCTGGCTCACCGTGTTGTTGACGGCCACGAAGGTGCCGTCGGCCTCCATTGCGACGGTGACGGCGGCCGCCACCCGCTGCACCACCGCGACCAGCGCGGCCAGTTCGGCGGCGGGGACGTCGAGCAGCGTGCCCCAGTGGGCCCGAGGTACGACCAGGACATGACCGGGGAAGACCGGCCGGCTGTCGAGGAAGGCGACGGCGTCCGCCTCGTCCAGCACGAGATGGGCGGCCACCTCGCCGTCGCGTATCGCGCAGAAGGTGCACCCGGCTCCCATCCCTGCGCCAGCCTACGATCGCGACATGTCCGACTCGCCCGTGCACCTCGGCGCCGGTCTCCCCGAGACAGTGCTGGCGCCGGCCCCGCCCGAAGCGGCCCGGCGCCTGGCTGCGGCCCTGGCTGAGCCGCCCGAGCGGCGACGCGACGCGGTGAGCGGGGTGGTGGCCACCTTCCCCCGCTTCCTCGACGGGTGGGCCAGGCTGGGCGAGCTGGCCCGGGACGACGTGGAGGCCTACGCCTGCTTCCGGGTGGGCTACCACCGTGGCCTCGACGCGCTGCGCCAGGCCGGGTGGCGCGGCTCGGGCTACGTGCGCTGGCGCCATGAGGAGAACCGTGGCTTTCTGCGCGCCCTGGAAGGGCTGCACCAGGCGGCGGGCGCCATCGGGGAGGCCGACGAGGAGGAGCGGTGCCGGCAGTTCCTCCGCCAGCTCGACCCCGAGTGGAGGGGCGGGCCCGAGTGAGGGCGCCGCGGGCGGCCCTCGCCGCCGCCCTGGTGCTGGCGTCCTGTGGCGGCGGGGGTGGGCCCTCGTCGGGCTCGGGCACCGCCACCGCCGGCGGCGAACGGCCCGGCACCTGGGAGCGGGCCGGCGTGCTCACCGAGGCCCGGGGCGGCCACACCGCCACCGTGCTTCCCGACGGGCGGGTGCTGGTGGCCGGGGGCGGCGAGGCCAACAACGACCAGCCCTTCAAGACCGCCGAGCTGTACGACACCACCCGCGGCACCTGGACGGCCACCGGCGACATGGTGAAGGCCCGGGTCGGCCATACCGCCACCCTGCTCAACGACGGCAAGGTCCTGGTGACAGGGGGGCTGCGCGAGGCCTCCGCCGAGATCTTCGACCCCGCCGCCGGTAGCTGGTCCGAGGTGCCCGCCATGACCACGGCCCGGTCGGCTCACACCGCCACCCTGCTGGCCGACGGCCGGGTGCTGGTGGCGGGCGGCTTTCCCTCGTCGGACACTGCCGCTGTCACCGCCGCTGAGCTGTTCGACCCCGCCAGCCGCTCCTGGACGCCCACCGGCGCCATGGCCGTCGGGCGGGGCTACCACACCGCGTCGGTGTTGCAGTCCGGCAAGGTGCTCGCCGCGGCCGGCAACCAGGCCAGCTCCACCCGGCAGGTAAACGCCTCCACCACCACGACGTCGACCTTCGGCCGGTCCAGGTCATCGGGCGGGGGCGAGGTGGCCACCGCCGAGCTCTACGACCCCGCCACCGGGACCTGGTCGGCCACCGGCTCGCTGGCCACGCCCCGGAGCCTGCACACCGCGGCCGTGCTGCCCGACGGCCGTGTGGTGGTGGCGGGCGGCATCAACCCCGACGGCCAGCTGGACTCCACCGAGGTCTACGACCCGCAGGCGGGCGCGTGGGCGCCGGCCGATGCCATGGCCTCGCCCCGCGCCAACCACACTGCAACGGCCCTGGCCGACGGCCGGGTGATGGTGGCTGGCGGGGTGTCGGGCGTGGGCGGGTCGGTCCTCGCTTCGACCCTGCCGTCGGCGGCCCTCTTCGACGCCGCCGCCGGCAAGTGGTCGCCGGCCAAGGACATGTCGTCGCCCCGGTACGCCCACACCGCCTCCGTCCTGCCCGACGGCAAGGTGCTCGTGGTGGGCGGCCTCACCCCGTCGGGGCCGGTGGCGCCGTCGGAGGCGTTCAGCCTCACCGGGAGCTGACCCGGCCGGCGGTACCCTCGTCTGGTGGCGTCACCACCAGACAGCGAGGTCGGCGCCCTGGCCCGCCGGATCGCCGAGCTGGGCGCCGGCGAGAAGGCACGGGTCTACAGCATGTCCTGGTGGAGCGAGCGAATGCTCGGCTGGGCCATGTCGCACCCGTCGTTCAAGACCCAGTTGTTCCGCTTCGTGGACGTCTTCCCGGCCACCTCCGGCGACGCCGACGTGCTGCGCCACATCGACGAGTACTTCGAGGGCACCGATGCCCCGAGGATGTTGGAGCTCGGGATCGACCTGGCCGAGCGGCTGCCCATGGGCCCGCGGCTCTCGGCCGGTGTGGCCCGCCGCAACATCGAGCGCATGGCCCAGCAGTTCATCGTGGGCACCTCGCCGGCCGAGGCCCTGCCCGGCCTGCACCGTCTCTGGCGGCAGGGGAGCGCCTTCACCGTCGACCTCCTCGGGGAGAAGACGGTGACGGAAGCCGAGGCCGACCGCTACGCGGCCCGGGTGGACGAGCTGCTGCGGGCCCTCATGGACGGCACGGCGGGCTGGGCTCCCGACGACCATCTCGAGCGTGACGACCTGGGGCCGCTACCCCGGGCCAACATCAGCGTCAAGCCCACCGCCCTGGCCTCGCTGTACTCGCCGCTCACCCGGGACGAGGGCCTGGCCCAGGCCCGGGCCCGCCTCCTGCCGCTCCTGCGCCTCGCCGCCGAGCGGGGCGCCTTCGTGTGGTTCGACATGGAGCACTACGACGTCAAGGACCTCACCCTGGAACTGTTCCGCAGCCTGGTGGAGGCGCCCGAGCTGGCCCAGCTCCAGGCCGGCGTGGTGCTCCAGTCCTACCTGAAGGGCTCGCTGGGCGACCTGGCCGACCTCATCGCCTGGAGCGCCGGCCTGGGCGGCCGCCCGGCAGGGCCGGTGGGCGTGCGGCTGGTGAAGGGTGCGTACTGGGATTCGGAGACCATCACCTCAAAGGCCGAGGGCTGGCCGGCACCGGTGTTCGCGCACAAGGCCGAGACGGACGCCAACTTCGAACGCTGCGCTCGCCTGCTCCACGACCACCACGGGACAGTGCGGGCCGCCTTCGCCTCCCACAACCTCCGCACCCTCGCCTACGCGGTCAGCTACGCCAAGGCGAGCGGCATCCCGGACACCGGCTACGAGATCCAGATGCTGTACGGCATGGCCGAGCCCATCCAGGCCGCCATCCGGCGCCTCGGCCTGCGGCTGCGCATCTACGCCCCGGTGGGGCAGCTGGTGCCCGGCATGGCCTACCTGGTGCGACGCCTCCTCGAGAACACCTCCAACGAGAGCTTCGTCCGCCACCGCTTCGCCGAGGGCCGCCGCCTCGACGACCTCATCGCCCCACCCGGTGTGGAGCGGCTGCCCGGGCCGGACGGCCCGGCCCGCCGGCCGCCCACCGATCCGTCCGACCCCGGCCCCTACCACCA
>JBOGHQ010000147.1:0-4416 GCA_050744785.1 Acidimicrobiales bacterium
CACCAGGTCGTGGCCGGCCAGCGCGGTGGCCAGGCGGTGGGCGGTGGCGCGGGACAGGCCGGTGGCCGCCACCAGGTCGCCCAGGGCCAGCGGGCCCTGCTCCAGCGCGTCGAGGATGGCAACGGCCTTGTCGAGGACCCCGACAGCCCCTACACTGCGTTCCATAGAGAGAGACTAGCGTCTCATATAGTGAGACACAAGGGGTCGGACGCAGGAAAGGTAGGGAGCCGGTGGGGCACACGCTCAGCGACAAGGTGTGGGAGCGGCACGTGGTGCGGTCCGCCGAGGGTGAGCCGGACCTGCTCTACATCGACCTCCACCTCGTCCACGAGGTCACCTCGCCGCAGGCCTTCGACGGCCTGCGCCTGTCGGGACGGCCGGTGCGCCGGCCCGACCTCACCCTGGCCACCATGGACCACAACGTCCCCACGCTGCTGGACGGCCAGGGCCAGCTGGTACTCGAGGATCCCGTGTCCCGGCGCCAGATCGAGGTGCTGGCCGCCAACTGCGAGGAGTTCGGCATTCACCTCTACCCGATGGGGCACCGCAACCAGGGCATCGTGCACGTCATCGGCCCGGAGCTGGGCCTCACCCAGCCGGGCATGACCGTGGTGTGCGGCGACAGCCATACCTCCACCCACGGCGCCTTCGGCACGCTGGCCTTCGGCATCGGCACCAGCGAGGTGGAGCACGTGCTGGCCACCCAGACCCTCCCCCAACGCCGGCCCGGCACCATGAGCGTCACCGTGGACGGCGAGCTGGCCGCCGGCGTCACCGCCAAGGACATCATCCTGGCCATCATCGGCCGCATCGGGACCGGCGGCGGCACGGGCTCGATCGTCGAGTACCGGGGCTCGGCCATCCAAACCCTCTCCATGGAGGGCCGCATGACGGTGTGCAACATGAGCATCGAGGGCGGGGCCCGGGCCGGGGTGGTGGCACCAGACGACACCACCTTCGCCTACCTGGAGGGCCGGCCCCATGCCCCGAAGGGCAGGGCCTTCGAGCAGGCCCTGGACGACTGGCGCTCGCTGGCCACCGACGCCGACGCGGTGTTCGACAAGGAGGTCGCCCTGGATGCGGCGGCCATCGTCCCCCACGTGTCCTGGGGCACCAACCCGTCCCAGGTGGTGCCCATCGACGGCGCCGTGCCCGACCCGGACGCCATGCTGGGCCCCGCCGAGCGGGAGGCAGCCCGCCGGGCACTGGCCTACCAGGGGCTGGTGGCCGGCACGCCGGTGCGGGAGATCGCCGTCGACACCGTGTTCATCGGCTCCTGCACCAACGCCCGCATCGAGGACCTGCGGGCCGCGGCCGCGGTGCTGGACGGGCGCCGGGCCCGCCCTGGCCTGCGGGCCATGGTGGTACCGGGGTCGGGCGTGGTGAAGGAGCAGGCCGAGGCCGAGGGGCTGCACCGGGTCTTCGAGGCGGCCGGCTTCGAGTGGCGCCAGGCGGGCTGCTCCATGTGCCTGGCCATGAACCCCGACAAGCTGGCCCCTGGCGAACGGTGCGCCTCCACCTCCAACCGCAACTTCGAGGGCCGCCAGGGCGCCGGCGGCCGCACCCACCTGGTCTCGCCGGCCGTGGCCGCCGCCACCGCCGTCGCCGGCCGCTTCGCCACCCCCGAGGAGCTGGACTGACAGTGGAACCCGTCCGCACCGTCACCGGCACCGCCGTCCCCCTGGACCGCTCCGACGTCGACACCGACCAGATCATCCCGGCCGAGTGGCTCAAGCGGGTGGAGCGCACCGGGTTCGGCGAGGGCCTGTTCGCGGCCTGGCGCAAGGACCCGGCCTTCGTGCTGCACCGGCCCGAGCACGCCGGCGCCACCATCCTGGTGGCCGGCACCAACTTCGGCACCGGCTCGTCGCGGGAGCACGCCGTGTGGGCCCTGATGGACCACGGCTTCAAGGCCGTCGTCTCGCCCCGGTTCGCCGACATCTTCCGCACCAACTGCACCAAGGCCGGCCTGGTGCCGGCCCAGCTCGACCCCGAGCCGGCCGCCGCCCTCATGGCCGCCGTGCAGGCCGACCCGTCGCTGGAGGTCACCGTCGACGTCGACGCCCGCGTCGTGCGGGCCCCGTCGGCCGGCATCGAGGCGCCCTTCCCGCTCGACGACTTCACCCGCTGGCGGCTGATGGAGGGCCTCGACGACATCGGTTTGACGCTCACCCACGTCGACGCCATCGACGCCTACGAGGCGACCCGCCTCCCCTGGCTGCCCACCACCGTTCCAGTTCCCGAGTAAATAAGGTCCGGAATCCGGACCTTATTTACTCGGGAGTTGACGGTCAGGTCACCCGCAGCTGGTCGACCCGCACCATGGTGGCCACCGCGATGACCACGGCCACCGTCGCGACGGCCGCCACCTGGAGGGCGACGGCGTTGGCGCGGGACTGGCGGCGGGCCCACTCGAAGGCACCACCCAGGGCGGCGCCGGTGAGGAGGCCGCCGACGTGGGCGGCGTTGTCGATCTGGGGGATCACCGCGCCGATGAACAGGTTGAGCAGGATCAGCCCGCCGACCTGGGAGACGTCGAGGCCCCGCAGCTTGGCGATGACGGCGTAGGCGCCCAGGACGCCGAAGACGGCTCCGGACGCCCCCACGCTGAACTCGTACGGAGGGCCGAAGAAGTGGGAGCAGGCCGCGCCCCCCACGGCCGACAGCAGGAACAGCACCAGGAACCGGGGCGGTCCCACCGACTGCTCCAGCTGGCTGCCGAACAGGTACAGGCCGAACATGTTGAACCCGAGGTGCAGCAGGCCGGCGTGGAGGAAGGCGGCCGTGATCATCCGGTAGTACTCGTCCCGGTTGGCGACCAGGAGGGCGTTGTCGGCGTAGCGGCGGGTGATGTCCGGGTCCCCGACGTCCAGCACGAACACCACCACGTTCACAGCGATGAGGGCGCTCACCACCAGGCCGGCCCGGATGGCACCCGGCGCCGAGGGTCGAACCCGCTGCACCCGCCGCATGTCGCCCCTGGCTTCCTGCACGCAGGTCGGGCAGTGGTGGCCAACGGGTGCCTCGATCATGCAGTCGGGGCAGATGGGCCGCCCGCAGCGCGTGCAGCTGGCGCCGGTGGTGCGGTTGGTGTGGCGGTAGCAGGTGGCGGTGGCCATGCGTCGATGCTGCCACCGCCGGCGACCCAGCCGGAATCGGGGCTGCGACTACGAGCGGTCCGGGGCCTCCCAGCCCAGCAGCTCGCGGTAGGCGGTCCAGACGTTCTGGTAGGCGGCGGCCAGCTCGGCGCGGGCCGCGTCGATCGCCTCGTCCGGCACGGGGGCGGGAGCCCACCGGCCCCGCTGGTGCGGTGGGGCGGTGAAGCCCTCGAGGTCCTGCGACGCCTTGCGGAGCCGGAGATGGGCCCGGCGCAGCCGCTCGGCCGCCTCGCCGTCGAGGTCCTCGGGCCGGCGGGGGCCGGTGTCGCTCATGGCCCTGTTCTACCGAAAGTTGCCACCCGGCGGGCGCACCTCGCTAGGGTGACTGCCCGACAGCACAGCGATCAGTGCCTGGGATGTCCTGCCAGGTGCTCGGGTCCACCGGCGCCGCCCTGCGTGGCCCGGTGGAGATGCCAGTGCGCCGTCCACCATCCCCACGTCGGCTTCGACGCGTGCGTGCGGCCGGGCGGTGCTTGACAGAGAAAGGAAAATTCTCGTGACCGTCGAGTCCTCGCGTACCCATCTGCCCTCGCGGCACCGCTTCAGCCGCCTCCGAGCAGCGGGGGTGATCGGCCTCGCAGCCGCCATGGCACTGCCGTTCACCTCCGCTCCCGTTCAGGCCCAGGGCGGGCCAGGCGAGGTGCTCCCCCTGGGCACGGCCGGGCACCTGGGTGCTCCCACCGGCCGGCCCGTCACCGGCATGGCCCGCTCCGCCTCGGGGCAGGGCTACTGGCTGGCGGCCAGCGACGGCGGCGTCTACGCCTACGGCGACGCGGTCTTCGCCGGCGCCGCCACCGGGCTGACCCGGTCCATCGTCGACATGGCTGCCACCGCTACTGGCAAGGGGTACTGGCTGGCATCGAGCTCGGGAGGTGTGTACGCCTTCGGCGAGGCCCGCTTCGCCGGCTCCCTGACCGGGGTGCGCCTCAACGGGCCGGTGGTGGGGATCGCCGGCACGCCGTCCGGCCAGGGCTACTGGATGGTGTCCCGTGACGGGGGCGTGTTCGCCTTCGGTGACGCCCCCTACCTCGGCTCCGGTGCCGCCGCCGGCACGGTCGCGCCGGCGGTCGCCATCCAGGCGTCCCGCACGGGGAACGGCTACCGCATCCTGACCCGTGACGGCGGCGTCTACGCCTTTGGCGACGCCCCCTTCGCTGGCGCCGCCAGCGGCCAGGCCGGCGGGCCCTTCGTGGACATCGCCGGTACCGCTGACGGCAAGGGGTACTGGGTGGCCGGCGCCGAGGGCGCCGTCAAGGCC
>JBOGHQ010000148.1:0-2033 GCA_050744785.1 Acidimicrobiales bacterium
GGCCAGGACGCGGACCAGCGGGCGCTCGATCTCCTCGTAGAGCCGCCGCAAGCCGCGGGCATCCAGGGCCTGGCCGAGCACGGGGCCGAGCCGGGCCACGGCCAATGCCCGGCGGCCGGTGTCGTCGGCCAGGTCGAGGGCCCGGCCGTCGAGGTCGAGCTGGCCCTCGGGGGCGGCGTCGGGTGAGCGCACCTCCACGCCGGCGTAGCGGGCGGCCAGCTCCTCCAGCAGGTAGGCCGCCTCGGCCGGGTCGACCAGGTAGGCGGCCACGGCGGTGTCGAGGTCGAGGCTGCGCACGTCCACGGCGTGGCGGTCCAGGCCCCGCATCAGCTCCTTGGCCCGGTGGGCGGCCAGGGGGCGGCCGTCCGGGCCGAACAGCCCGTTGAGGGCGAGGACCACGGCGGCGTCGTCCAGCAGCCCGGCCTCGAGCCACCACACGGTGGCGGGCCCGTCGCCGGCCGCCTCGGTGAGGGCCAGGCCGGCCAGGTCGGAGCGGCCCTCGGCCGCCGTCCAGGCCACCTCGGCCGCCAGCGGGCCGGCCCGGGTGCCCATGTAGTCGACCAGGGAGACGGCGGCCTCGGCCCGGGTGACCCGGCGCAGGTCCACCTCCAGCCGCTCGCCGCCGGCCGAGGCCCCCATGGCGTCCACGCCGCCCGGCCCGCCCACGGCCTCCATCAGGCGGTCCCACAGGGTGCGGAACTCGAGGAAGTTGAACAGCGTGCGCACCTCGTCGAGGCCGAAGCCGCCCATCTTGAGATCCGCCACGTCGCACGCGATGGGCACCTCCCGCACCAGCGGCGTGGCGCCGGCGTTGCTGCGGACCTGGGCCTCGTGGGCCTTCAGGCTCTCCCGCAGCTTGGGTGTGTTGGTGGCCACGTTGGCGAACACGCCGTCCAGGTCGCCCCAGGTGTTGATGAGCTTGGCCGCCGTCTTCTCCCCCACGCCGGGCACGCCGGGCAGGTTGTCGGAGGTGTCGCCCCGCAGGGCGGCGTACTCGGGGTACTTGGCCGGCGTGACGCCGGTGCGCTCGATGATGCCGGCCTCGTCGTACAGGACGTAGTCGCTCACGCCCCGGCGGTTGTAGAGGACCTTGACGTGGGGGTCCTCCACCAGCTGGTACACGTCCCGGTCGCCGGTGACGATGATCACGTCGTCGCCCCGGTCCCGGGCCTGGGTGGCCAGGGTGGCGATCACGTCGTCGGCCTCCCAGCCGGCCATCTCC
This sequence comes from Acidimicrobiales bacterium, assembly GCA_050744785.1. Taxonomy (GTDB): domain Bacteria; phylum Actinomycetota; class Acidimicrobiia; order Acidimicrobiales; genus JBOGHQ01. Next base: position 1,223 of record JBOGHQ010000148.1, read on the forward strand.
AGCAACGGGATGTGCAGCGTCTCCACCACCTGGCGCACCAGCCCCATCTGCTGGCGCAGCACGTCGGGGGCGGCGGCCCGGCCCCCCTTGTAGTCCTGCACCAGCTCGTGGCGGAAGGTGGGCTCGGGGCGGTCGAAGGTCACCGCGATGGCGTCGGGGCGGTGGTCCTTGAGCAGGTTCACCAGCATCGAGGTGAAGCCGAACACGGCGTTGGTGACCTGGCCCGAGGCGGTGGCCATGTCGGTGGGCAGGGCGAAGAAGGCCCGGTAGGCCAGGCTGTTGCCGTCCAGCAGGAGGATCTTGGCCATCTGTCTGGATGCTACGGCCGGCCGGTCAGATCTGGTTGATGGTCAGGCCCCCCTGGGCGTCGTCGACCTCGACCCGCAGGCGCCGGCCGTCCGACAGCGGTGGAGGGCCCACCAGGCCGCGGCCAGCCCCGCCAGCCAGGCGGCGGCAAGGACGAGGGTGCGAAGGCCGAACGAGCGGAAGTCGGGGAACACCGCGGCCGGCGCGAGGGGGAAGCCGAGGTCGAAGGGGTCGACCGCCACCCGGATGCGACCGGTGCGGCCCGCCCACGCCACCGCTCCCCCGATGGCGACGGACCAGGCCGACAGGACCACGGCGGTGCGGGGCAGGCGGGCCGCCCCGAGGGCGACGAGGACCACCAGCGCCGGGAGGCCGGCCACCAGCATCCGGCCCGGGAACCACCAGCCCATCATGGTGATGGACACGAACGTGCCCATCAGCACACCCACGGCGAGGACCAATAGGAAGGGCGCGAGGCCGCCCGCGCCGGCCGGGCGGCGGCGCC
>JBOGHQ010000149.1:0-3462 GCA_050744785.1 Acidimicrobiales bacterium
TTCCGGTACCGACCCGGTACCGGAATCGGGACCAGAACGGATTGGTGGGGGTGGCCCGTAGCCTTCCCGGGTGCCCGCTCCCACCCCGCCGCCCCCCGTGCTGGCCCCCATGCTGGCCGGCGGCAACACGCCGCCCCGCAGCCTGGAGGGGTGGCTGGTGGAGCCCAAGTGGGACGGCGTGCGGGTGATGGTCACCGTCCACGACGGGCGGGCCCTGCTCACCAGCCGCAACGGCAACGACGTCACCGCTGCCTACCCGGAACTGGCCGGCCTGGCCGGGGCCCTAGGCGGGCGGGCGGCCGTGCTCGACGGCGAGGTGGTGACCTTCGACGATCGGGGCCGGCCCAGCTTCCAACGCCTCCAGCGCCGCATGCACGTCCGCTCGCCGCCCGCCGACCTGGTGCGGGAAGTGCCGGTGGAGGCCATCGTGTTCGATGTCCTGTGGGTCGACGGCGAGCTGCTCACCGGCCGGCCGACCAGGGAGCGGCGGCAGGCGCTCGAGGCGCTCGGCATCGACACGCCATGCTGGCGGGTCACGCCGCTCATCCCGCCCGCGCCGGTCGACGACCTGCTCGATGCCTGCCAGCGGGTCGGGCTCGAGGGCTACATGCTCAAGCGGGCCGACGCGCCCTACCTCCCGGGCCGGCGGTCGCCGTCGTGGGTCAAGCTCAAGTGCGTCCAGCGCCGGGAGATGGTGGTGGGCGGGTGGCTGCCCGGCCAGGGCGGGCGGTCCGGCTCCATCGGGTCGCTGGCGGTCGGCGTGTACGGGCTGGACCGGGCCACGGGCGGCAGCGACGGCCAGCTGCGCTTCGCCGGCGCCGTCGGGTCTGGGCTGACCGAGGAGTGGATCCGCCAACTGACGGCGGTCTTCGACCGGGCTGCCAGGGCCGACAGCCCCTTCGCCGAGCAGCTCCTCGGCGTGCGGTTCGTGGAGCCGGTGCTGGTGGCCGAGGTCGGCTACTCCCACATCACCGACGGCGGCACCCTCCGCCATCCCACCCTCCAGGGGTTCCGCACCGACCTCGACCCGGCCGAGGTGGTGGCCGACGAGGAGCTCCAAGCCGCCTTCGACACCCGCCCGCCGGGGGCCCGCATCCGGCTGTGAACCCGGCGGCGTGGTACCGAACCACCGTTCCGGGGGACAATGGGGCCATGGCCAGGTCCATCTGGGGTGGCGCCATCAGCTTCGGGCTGGTGAACGTGCCCGTCAAGCTGTTCACCGCGGTGCGCAAGAAGGACGTGCGCTTCCACCAGCTGCACCGACCGGACGGCGCCCGCATCAACCAGAAGCGCGTCTGCTCGAACGACGGCGACGAGGTGGCCTACGAGGACATCGTGAAGGGCTACGAGATCGCCAAGGGCCAGTACGTGGTGATCGAGCCAGAGGAGCTGGAGGCGCTCGACCCCGAGAGCACCCACACCATCGACATCGAGGACTTCGTGCAGCTGGACCAGATCGATCCGCTGTTCTTCGACGCCTCGTACTACGTCGTGCCCGACAGCCGGGGCGAGAAGGCCTACCGCCTCCTGCTCGAGTCGATGAAGGAGGCCGGCAAGGTGGGCATCGCCCGGGTGGTGATGCGCACCAAGCAGTACCTGGTGGCCATCCGCCCGGTGGAGGACGTCCTGGTGATGTCCACCATGAACTTCGCCGACGAGGTGGTGCCCGAGTCGGAGCTGGACGGGCTGCCGGGGTCGTCGGCCAACGTCAGCGACCGCGAGCTCACCATGGCCAAGCAGCTCATCGAATCGCTCTCCACCGACTTCGACCCCGGCAAGTACCAGGACACCTACCGGGAGAAGGTGCTCGAGCTCATTGAGCAGAAGGCCGAGGGCAAGGAGGTCGTGGCCCAGCCCGAGCCCAAGGCGGCCACGCCGGTGGTGGACCTCATGGCTGCCCTGGAGGCGTCGCTGGCCGCCGCCAAGGGCGAGAAGAAAGCCGCCAAGGCGGACGGCAAGGACGGCGGCAAGGGCAAGGACTCGGAGCAGAAGGCGTCGTGACCGCCGGCCCAGCCGGCGATCCCGGTGCCTGAGCGCACCTCGACGCTCGTCGAGGTCGACGGGCGCCGGCTCAGCCTCTCCAACCTCGACAAGGTCCTCTACCCGGAGGTCGGGTTCACCAAGGGGCACGTCATCGACTACTACCGCCAGGTGGCCCCCGCCCTGCTCGCGCACCTGTGCGGGCGGCCCCTCACCCTGAAACGCTACCCCGACGGCGTCGACGGCCAGTTCTTCTACGAGAAGCGCTGCCCGTCCCACCGCCCCGAGTGGGTGGACGTGGCCCCCATCTGGAGCGGGAGCAAAAAGGGGAACGTGGAGTACTGCGTGATCAACGACCTCCCCGGCCTGGTGTGGGTGGCCAACCTGGCCTCGCTGGAGCTGCACACGTCGCTGTCGATGGCGGGCCCCATCGAGCGGCCCACCATGACGGTCTTCGACCTGGACCCCGGTCCGCCCGCCACGGTGGTGGAGTGCAGCCGGATCGCGCTGCGCCTGCACGAGCTGTTCGAGCAGGTGAAGCTGGACAGCGTGGCCAAGACGTCCGGGTCCAAGGGGCTGCAGGTGTACGTGCCCCTCAACACGCCGGTCACCTACGAGGGCGGCACCAAGGAGTTCGCCCTCACCGTGGCCCAGCTGCTGGAGAAGCGCTTCCCGGACGAGGTGGTGTCGAGCATGAACAAGCAGCTGCGGCCCGGCAAGGTCTTCATCGACTGGAGCCAGAACGACCAGCACAAGACCACCGTGTGCGTGTACTCGCTGCGGGCCCGGCCCCGCCCCACCGTGTCCACGCCGGTGTCATGGGACGAGGTGGCGGTCACCGCGGAGTCGGGCGACCCCGGCACGCTGGTGTTCGACGCCGCCGACGTGGTGGGGCGCGTGGCCGAGCGGGGCGACCTGTTCGCCCCCGTCAACGAGCTCGAGCAATCGCTGCCCCGACTGGCCTGAGCCCTTCAATGCGCGAAAGGGCGCCAGGGGGTGGCGGCCTTCTGCGCAATGAATGGTGGCGGGTGGGCGGGGCCGTGCTGGCCGGGGTGGTGGCCGCGTCCTCCTTGCCGCCGTGGGGGTTCTGGCCGCTGGGGTTCGCCGGCGTGGCCGGGCTGGCTCTGCTGGTGGCGGGCCGGGCCTGGCTTGGCCGGCTGGCGGTGGGGGCGGCCTGGGGCCTCGGGTTCTTCACCACCGGCCTGTGGTGGATGGGCGAGTTCAGCATGCCCGGCGCCGGGGCGGTGGTGGTGCTGGAGACGCTGTTCGTCACCGCCGCAGTGGTGGCCGTCCCGCCCGGGCGCTGGGGGCTGCTGGCCGGGCCCGGCGCCCTGGTGCTGGCCGAGGCGGCCCGCAGCGCCACGCCCTTCGGCGGCCTGCCCATGGCCGGCCTGGCCCTGGGGCAGGCGGCCAGCCCCCTGGCCGGTGCGGCGAGGGTGGGTGGCCCGCTGCTGGTGCTGGGGCTGGTGGCCGCGGGCGGGG
>JBOGHQ010000150.1:0-5279 GCA_050744785.1 Acidimicrobiales bacterium
GGCCCGGCCCAGCGACACGGGCGGGCGGCGGAGGGCGAGCGGGCCCAGCCGGGCCAGCCACCCGGGCAGCCTGGCGACGAAGGTCCCGAAGCCGGCCCCCGCCTGCGGTGCCGTCAACGGCGGCGGAACAACCGTTTCCAGCGGGGGCGGTCCCGGCTGGCCCGCTGGCGCTGCACCTCGTCCACAACGTCGCTCCCCACCGAGTTGATGATGTCCTCAGCCTGGTCCAGCAGAGCGGCGGTGTCGGCGTCGATGCGGGGCGGGTCCTCGGGCACGGCCTTCTGGGCCAGGCTCCCCTGGGTCCAGCCGGCGTCGAAGGTGCGCTGCTGGTACTTGGGGCAGTCGTCCGGGCAGCGCCACGGCGCTTCGGGGGCCAGGTCCAGCCGGCACATGTGCACCGTCTCGCCGTTCCGGTACGTGCGCGTCTCGTAGTGCTTGCAATCCACGCGCATCGGCATGCCGCCCATGGTACGGGGCCGCCGGCCCCAAAAATGGCCGGCCGGCGCCGTTCATTGTGCAGAAGAGCGCCAAGGGGTGGCGCTCTTCTGCCCATTGAACGGGGACATGCCCCCCGGTCAGCCGACCGAGCCCTCCATCTGCAGCTCGATGAGGCGGCTCCACTCCACGGCGTACTCCATGGGCAGGGTCTTGGTGACCGGCTCGATGAAGCCGTTCACGATCATGCCCATGGCCTGCTCCTCGGAGAGTCCCCGGCTCATCAGGTAGAAGAGCTGCTCCTGGCCGACCCTGGAGACCGTGGCCTCGTGGCCGATGCGGGCGTCCCGCTCCTGGATCTCCATGTAGGGGTAGGTGTCCGAGCGGCTCTCCTCGTCGAGGATCAAGGCGTCGCAGCGCACGAAGCTCTTGGCCCCGGTGGCGCCGGGGTCGACGTGCACCTTGCCGCGGTAGGAGGTGCGCCCGCCGTCCTTGGAGATCGACTTGGAGATGATGGTGGACGTGGTGTCGGGGGCGGCGTGGTACATCTGGGCGCCGGCGTCCTGGTGCTGGCAGGGGCCGGCGTAGGCCACCGACAGCACCTCGCCCGACGCCCGCGGCCCCATGAGGTACACCGACGGGTACTTCATGGTGAGCTTGGACCCGATGTTGCCGTCGATCCACTCCACCCTGGCCTCGGCCTCGGCCCGGGCCCGCTTGGTGACCAGGTTGTAGACGTTGGGCGACCAGTTCTGGATGGTGGTGTAGGTGATCCGGGCCCCGGGCAGGGCCACCAGCTCCACCACCGCCGAGTGCAGGGAGTCGCCGCTGTACACGGGGGCCGAGCAGCCCTCGATGTAGTGCACCTGGGCGCCCTCGTCGGCGATGATCAGCGTCCGCTCGAACTGGCCGGCGTACTCGGAGTTGATGCGGAAGTAGGCCTGGAGCGGCATCTCGCAGTTCACGCCGGGCGGCACGTAGATGAAGCTGCCGCCCGACCACACCGCAGAGTTGAGGGCGGCGAACTTGTTGTCGCCGGGCGGGATCACCTTGCCGAAGAAGCGCCGCACGATCTCGGGGTGCTCCCGGACGGCAGTGTCCATGTCGGAGAACAGGATCCCCTGGGCCGCCAGGTCCTCCCGGTTCTTGTGGTAGACGACTTCGCTTTCATACTGGGCGGTGACGCCGGCCAGGTACTTGCGCTCGGCCTCGGGGATGCCCAGGCGCTCGTAGGTCTTCTTCATCTCGGCCGGCAGGGCGTCCCAGTCGTCCACCTGCTCGCCGGAGGGCTTGAGGTAGTAGTAGATCTCGTCGAAGTCGATCGACGGCATGTTGACGGCGAACCACGGCTTCATGGGGATGCGCTCGAAGTGGCGCAGGGCCTTGAGCCGGAAGTTGGTCATCCACTGGGGCTCGCCCTTCCACCAGGAGATCTCCCGGACCACGTCCTCGTTGACGCCCTTCTTGGGCGTGAAGGCGTAGTCGATCGCCGAGTCGGACCAACCGAGCTTGTACCGACCGAGGTCGAGATCGGTGGTTGCCATGGATCAGCTCCTCTGGGGTGGCGCGGGGACGGGAATTTCCCCTACGGTCATAGTAACAATTGTCGAGGGCCCAGTCATCCCGGCGGCTGGGGGCGAAGAGGCTCATCCGGGCGCCGAGGTGTGACGATGGACGAACGACGGGAATGTAGGGAACAGACCTGACCCCGGCCTACGTTGGATAGGAAACCATGGAAACCACGAGCGACCTGATCCAGCAGTGGCGCCAGGCGGCCACGGACGAGGCCTACTTCAGCTCCTCCCGCGTACAGAGCCGGCTGTTCGACCTCTACGGCGTCGTAGGGACGGCCGAGGCCAAGCAACTGGTGGAGACGTGGCTGACGCTCACCATCCAGCGGGACCTGTTCTCGGGTGCCGAGCTGCTGGAGATGCTCGACGAGCTGGAGGGCCGGCTGGTCTCCAGCATCTCCCACACGAGCTGACCCTCCGCGGAGCCCACAGGCTCTCAGGGCAGCACCACCAGCTCGTCGAGGCCCCCCAGCATCTCCTCGGCCATGGCCCTTGCCGTGGCCTCCTCCTCGCCGACGAAGCCAGCTGCCCGCTCCCCCGCTGCCCGCCGGCGGGCCACCTCCCGGCCCACCGCGTCCCCGTCGGTCCCCAGCACCACGACCCGGCGGGCGGTCACGGACTCCGGCACGGGGTGACAGGCTACGGCGATGGCCGACCCCGCTCCCCCCAGACCCGCGCCTCCCGCCGCGCCCAAGCGCCCCGTGACCCTCACCGCCCACGGCGACGACCGGGTGGACGAGTGGTACTGGCTGCGGGACCGCGACAACCCCGAGGTGCTGGCGCTCCTGGAGGCCGAGAACGTCCACACCGCGGCCGTGCTGGCCCCCACCGAGGACCTCCAGGAGGCCCTGTTCCACGAGATCGTGGGCCGCATCCTCGAGACCGACCTCTCGGTGCCGGCCCGCAAGGGCGAGTGGTGGTACCTGTCCCGCACCGTCGAGGGGCTCCAGTACCCCATCTGGTGCCGGCGCAAGGGCGAGCCGGAAGGGCCCGAGCAGGTGCTGCTGGACCAGAACGAGCTGGCCGTGGGGCACGACTACTTCGCCATGGCCAACACCGCGGTGAGCCCCGACAGCGCCCTCACCACCTACGCCACCGACATCAACGGCAGTGAGCGGTACACCCTGCGGTTCAGGGACCTGAGGACCGGCGAGGACCTGGCCGACACCGTGCCCGACACCTACTACGGGGTGGCGTGGGCGGCGGACAACGCCACCGTCTTCTACACCAAGGTCGACGACGCCATGCGGCCCTACCAGCTGTGGCGCCACGCCGTGGGCACGCCCGCCGCCGACGACCGGCTGGTCTACCAGGAGGACGACGAGCGCTTCTTCCTCGGCGTCGAGCTGACCAAGAGCGAGGGCTTTCTCATCCTGTCCCTCCACAGCAAGGTCACCAGCGAGGCCTACGTGCTGCCCGCCGGCCAACCCCTGGGCGACTTTCGCCTCGTCCAGCGGCGCGAGCAGGGGGTGGAGTACCACCTCGACCACCACGCGGATGCCGCCGGCGAGCGCTTCTACATCCTCACCAACGCCGACGGCGCCGAGAACTTCAAGCTGGTGGAGGCGCCCGTGGACGACCTCGGCCGGGCCCGGTGGCAGGAGGTCGTCCCCCACCGCCCGGACGTGAAGCTGGACGGGTTCGAGGTCTTCGCCGGCCACCTGGCCCTGTTCGAGCGGGCCGAGGGGACCCGCCGCATCTCGGTGCGGCACCTGGCCGACGGCGACACCCACGTCATCGAGCAGCCCGAGGCGGTGTCCACCGTGGGGCCGGACGCCAACCTGGAGTTTGACACCACCGTGCTCCGGTTCGGCTACACCTCGCTGGTCACGCCCCGCTCGGTGTTCGACTACGACATGGACGCCCGCACCCGGGAGCTGAAGAAGCAGCAGCCGGTGCTGGGTGGCTACGACCCGGCCCAGTACGAGACGACCCGGCTCTGGGCCACCGCCCCCGACGGCGAGCGGGTCCCCCTCTCCCTCGTCCACCGCCGCGACACAGCCGTCGACGGCACCGCACCGGCCCTCCTGTACGGGTACGGGTCCTACGAGATCAGCATCGACCCGACCTTCTCTCCGCTGCGCCTGAGCCTGCTGGACCGGGGCGTCGTGTTCGCCATCGCCCACGTGCGGGGCGGCGGCGAGATGGGCCGGCGCTGGTACGAGGCCGGCAAGCTGCTGCACAAGAAGCACACGTTCACCGACTTCGTGGCCGCCGCCGAGCACCTGGTGGCCTCTGGGTACGCGGCCCCGGACCGGCTGGTGGTCCGGGGTGGCAGCGCCGGTGGCCTGCTCATGGGCGCGGTGCTGAACCTGCGCCCCGACCTGTGCCGGGCCGTGGTGGCCGACGTGCCCTTCGTGGACGTGCTGACCACCATCCTCGACGTGTCGCTCCCCCTCACCGTCACCGAATGGGAGGAGTGGGGGAACCCGAAGGACGACCCCGAGGCCTATGCCTACATCAAGTCCTACTCCCCCTACGACAACGTGGCCGCCGTGGCCCATCCCACCGTGCTGGCGCTGGCCGGCCTCAACGACCCGCGGGTCAGCTACTGGGAGCCGGCCAAGTGGGTGCAGCGCCTGCGGGACCGGGGCACCGGGTCGGCTCCCATCCTGCTGAAGACCGAGATGGGAGCAGGGCACAGCGGTCCCTCCGGGCGCTACGACGCCTGGCGGGAGGAAGCCCTGGTCTACGCCTTCCTGCTCGACGCCGTCGGCGCCCCGGTCGCGTCGCGATAGCGCCACAGGAGGGCGCTTCCGCCATCAGATCGGGCCAGGGAGCCCGCATGGCCCTCACAGGGTCCTCCAAGGCGGGTCCCGCATCCTGCTCATCGACAGGTACCCGACCGAAAGGACCCGACCGAATGAGCAGCATCCGACCGAAGCTGATCGGCGCCCTGGTGGGCTCCCTGGCCGCCTTGGCGGTGGCCGGCGGCGGCCTGGCGTTCGCCCAGGAGTCGCCGAGCACCACCGAGCCCCCCACCGCCGAGACCCCCGCCACGCCGGCCCCGGACAGTGACCCCGACCCCGGACGGGAGGATTGTCCGGAGAAGGACGGCGCCGGCGACGACAGCTCCACCAGCCTCTGAGGCTTTCTGAACGCTCAGGTCCGCATATCGGACCTGAGAGCGTTCAGAAAACGGGGGTGTCGGGCTCGGTCTCGGCTTCCGCCCCCGGCTGGGCCTCGAACTGGCGCAGGTCGACCACCGGGCCGTCGCCGGCGGCGGCCAGGACGGCGGTGATCTCGTCACCCACCAGCTCGTCGCAGTCGAGG
>JBOGHQ010000151.1:0-4206 GCA_050744785.1 Acidimicrobiales bacterium
GGACCACCACCGGGGCCGGCGCCACCGCCGGGCCCTCGTTCCGCACGGCCGGCTCGGTCTTCGACCTGGCCGGGGACGCCGGCCTCCTCGTGCCGGGCTACGCCGACCTGGTCCGGGTCAGCGTCGAGGACGACGGCACCACCGCCCGGGTCGTCGTGGAGACAGCGGGTCCGCTGCCGGCCCGGCTCCCGGCCACCGAGGTGGCCGGACTGGGCGTGGATCTCTACGTCGGCGACCGGGCCGACGGCGACTTCCAGCTGTTCGTGGACGGCTCGGCTGAGGGCTGGTTCGCCTATCTCTACGCCGAGGGCCAGCTCGTCCGCTACCCGGGCACGTTCGCCCTGGGTGGGTCGACGCTGCGGTTCGAGCTTCCCTGGAGCGCCATCGGCGGCGCCGCGGTGAGCCGTTTCAGCGCCTTCTACGACTGGTCACAGGACGGGATCCCCGACAACCGGGTGGGTGAGGACCATGCGCCCCTCCAGGGCAGCGCGCCGCTCCGCCGCTGACCATCCATCCACTCCGGCGCCACGCGCGTGTGAGGGAGAGCCGGATCAGATCAAAGCGCCAGGTAGCCCTCGAGCGGCGGACCGCCGTCGTCGAGGTCGGTCGCGCCGGCGGGCTCGTCGTCGTGCGGTGTCGTGGGCGACGGGACGGTGGGGTCCCCCTCCGCCTCGCCGCCGCCGTCGTGTGACTCGTGCATCGGACTCATTGCTGTCGACGCCCTCCGCGTTCCAGCTCGGGCCCATTGACTCCCCGCTACATGTCGTCTACACTTACCACAACAGCGATGTCCGGGAGGGAACAATGCGGGTTCGGCGAGGGTTGGCGGCGGTCGTGGCAGTGGTCGGGGTGGGCCTGGCCGGTATGAGCATGGCATGGGCCTGCACCGGGCAGCCCCTCATGAACCTGGCCACCGACGCGGTGGGGGAGGCCCGTTCCGAGGCCAGGGTCGAGGGGCTGGCCAACCAGGCCGTGTCCGGGCCGGTGACGCTGCGCTGGAACTCGATGGAGGGGCCCGTGCTGGCCAGCGCCGACGTGGAGGCCGGGACGGCCATGACCCTGGCCGCCACGATCCCGGATGCCGCACCGGGCGTGTACTACCTGGTCCTGCAGACCAATGCCGGCGTGGCCCGCTCTGCCTTCGAGGTGACCGGGGCCACCACCAACGCGCCGGCCGACCCCTGGACCGCGGCCCAGCCGGCCGGCGACGGTTCGTCCCGCGCCTTCGAGGGCGGGCTGGCTCTGCTCGGTGCCGGCCTGGTCGGCCTGTCGATGCTGACCCTGGTGGCCGTCGCCCGCCGCCGGCGGGCCCCGGCGACCACCTAGCGGCCGAACCACCGGGCGACCATTCGTCCCCCGTCCCCGGGGGCGCCCGGCGAGCGGCCGACTCCCTGGCCCTCGTCATCCTCGCTCGCTCCGCCCCCGCCGGCCACGCACCGCCGGCGGGGCGGGGCAGCGGGCAGCGCGCCGTACCGATCATGTTGTAGGTGTTCCTTACAGCAAATGACCATCTTGCGGTACCCTTCAGGACGGGAGGCACGGGACATGGCGCAGCACCAAGGGACGGGCCGGCGGGCCGGCGCCAGCGCGGCGGCGGCCCTCGAGACCGAGAGCCCCGAGGCACCCGGCCTGGTCCTGGACCAGATCCGCAGCGCCTTCGAGACCTTCGGGCTCAACGGCCACCAGGCCCGTGTCCTGGTGGCCCTGTTCCGTCTCGGCCCGGCCAGCCCGGCCCAGCTGGCCCGGCTGGCCGGCGTCCACCGCACCAGCGCCTACCCGGTGCTCCAGGAGCTGCGGGCGAGGGGGCTGGCCCAGCAGGTGCCCGGCCAGTCCGCGCTGTGGACGTCGTCGGGGCGCGACGAGGTGCTCGACCTGCTCCGCACCGCCCACGAGGAGCGCCTGCGGGAGGTCACGCACCGCATCGAGGTCACGCGCCAGCTACTGAGCCGGGCCATTCCCGACGCCGGCAACCACACCGTCCCCTACGTGCAGATCATCTCCAGCGCATCCCACGCCCGGTCCCTCTACGACCGGCTGCTGGCCGAGGCCGAGGAGGAGGTCCTCGTCCTCAACCGGCCGCCCTACTCCAATGCCCGGGACGGGGCCAGGGCGGACCGCTCCTTCGTCGAGGTCTTCGGGCGGGACGAGGTCAACCCCGTGGTGCTGGCCGCCCTGGGGCGGGGTGTGTCGATCCGGGTGCTGTACGAGGCCGCGTCCTGGGAGGACCCCGAGGCCGGGTCGTTCCGTGCCGCCATGGCCGCCTACCACCACGCTGGCGTGCGGGGGCGGGTGGTGGACGACCTGCCCATGAAGCTGGTGACGGCCGACCGTAGGGCAACGCTGTTCGCCCTCGCCGACCCCGTCCCCCGTGAGGTCGGGTTCCCGCTGAACCTGCTCGTGGAGCACGGCGGGTACGCGGCCTACCAGACCGACGCCTTCGAGCACCGGTGGGCGACGGCCCGCCCCTGCCCGGAGTGACCAAACTCCGTCTCCCGGAACCTCCGCACCCTCGTTGTTGAAACTTCATACCACCGAGTGCGCCCGGTCCTGTACCGTCTCACTTGGGTGTGCCTGCTCATAGCGGGCCCTGAGGCGGAGATGATCAGGTGCGGCGATCGTGCAAGGCGAGACCCATCCCCGAGAACAATGTGGCCGAGCAGGCCACCCGGGTCGTCGCCTGAGCCTGGCAAGTTGCCGCTCGGCTCGGTGTCTCCACCGATGCCTACACCGTCCCGTTGCGGCTTCCCAAATGTTAGTCTATACTGACTACAACAACGTCAAGGGAGGGTGAAGGATGCGGGATCGGCGGGCGGTTGCGGCGGTCGTGGCAGTAGCGGGGACGATCCTCGTCGGGATCAGCACGGCATGGGCGTGCACCGGGCAGCCGCTGATGCACCTTGCCAGCGACGCAGTGGGGGAGGCCCGATCCGAGGCCAAGGTCGAGGTGCTGGCCAACCAGGCCGTGTCCGGGCCGGTGGTGCTGCGGTGGAACTCGTTGGAGGGCCCGGTGCTGGCCCGGGCCGACGTGGCCGCCGGTGAGGCCGCCACGCTGGACGCCACCATCCCCGACGCCGAGCCGGGCGTGTACTACCTGGTGCTTCAGACCAACGCCGGCATCGCCCGCTCCGCCTTCCAGGTGTCCGGTGCCGGCGCCGGTGCGCCTTCCACGCCGTGGCCCGCCGCCGAGCCGGCCGGTACCGGCGGTCCGTTCAGCTCGCTCGAGGCCGGCATGGGGCTGCTCGGCGCCGGCCTGGTGGGCATGGCGGGACTGACCCTGGTGGGAGTCGCCCGGCGCCGCCGGGCCGCGGCCACCGCCTAGTCGCTGCCACACAGCAGCGCACGACCCGTGGGGGACGGGGCGCCGTGCCGACACCGGCTCGGCCCGTCGAGGTCAACGCCCGCCGTGCGGCGGTGCGGGGAAAGGGAACATGACAATGTCCATCGTTAGTGCCAAGAGGTCGTCGACGCCCAAGGTGGTGGTGGCGGCGGGTGCGCTCGCCGTCATCGCCGCCACGGTATGGCCCAATGGCGCGGAGGCCAACCACCAGCCGGCCGACAAGGTCGTGGCCGCCGGTTCGAAGCTGGAGGAGATCAGCCCCCGGGAGGAGGTGACGCTGCTCACCAGCACGCTGCGCACCTCCGCCCCGACCGACCTCATCCTGGCCGTGTCGATGGAGTGCTCCATCTTCACCGGGCTGGTGACGGGCCCTTCGTCAGACGGCGGCACCGACTCGGCCATGGCCAGCGGCCACGTCAGGGCCTGGGTCGAGATCGACGGGAAGATCGTGCCGGTCAACAGCGTGAGCACCTCGCCGCTGGAGGCCACGTCGGCCGGCAACGACTCCGACAAGGTGACCTTCTGCAATCGCACCTACCAGCGCACCGTGACCGACAACGAGAACCCGCTGGACGGCCAGGACATCGAGGACGACTACATCGACACCAAGTCGGCCAACGCCTTCAACTGGCTCCGGCTGAACATGGGGCCGGGCAGTCACACCATCGTGGTCAAGGGCACGCTGGCCCAGGCCACGAGCGGCGACGCCACGGCCTCGGCGGTGGTGGGCAACCGCTCGCTCATCGTCCAGCCCGCCAAGCTGGCCAACGACGCCTCCATCTAGGGCGAATCCGCCCACCTCGTCCCCCGGCCTCCCCGGGGGTACGGGGCGTGCGCCACTCCCCCCGGCGCTCGCCTCCGCTCCGCCC
>JBOGHQ010000152.1:0-2848 GCA_050744785.1 Acidimicrobiales bacterium
GAGCGGGCGACGGGAATCGAACCCGCGTCACCAGCTTGGAAGGCTGGGGCTCTGCCGTTGAGCTACGCCCGCGAGCACCGGCACGGTAGCCGTCGGGGAGGGGGGATTTGAACCCCCGACCGCCTGCCCCCAAAGCAGGTGCGCTACCGCTGCGCCACTCCCCGGTCGTCGTGAAGCGTAGGCGGTGGCGGCCCGACCGCCCTGCGGTTCCGCCCGGCGTCAGCGCTCCTGCTCCCGGACCTCCTGGGCCGGCGCCCCGTCGCGGAAGAAGGCTCGGACCCGTGACTCGTGGGTGTCGGTCTCGAACCGCACGTCCACCTGCCCCGGTCCGTCGTCGTCCACGTCGGCTTGGAACCCGGCCTCGGGCTTGGCCCAGAGCAGCTCCACCCGCCCGGCCTCGTAGCGCACCGCGACCTGGCCTCCAGTGCTCGGGATGACCGTCGTGGTCGCTGGGGCCAGCGTCGTCGGCGCGGAGGCGGGGGTCGTCGACGGTGCCGCCGTGGCCGCCGGTGCCGTCGTTGTGGTCTTCGTGGAGCCGGAGGGCAGGGTGGCCCGGACGGTGCCGGTGGGCGCCGGCGAGGTGGACGTGGCGGCACCAGCACCGACCGGCACGGTGGTGGGCCCGGGGAAGGGGGCCACGGCTGAGGTGGTGGTGCTCGCCTGCGACGGTGACGCCAGCGCGGCGGCCACCTCGTCGTTGGAGATGGGGGCGGCCCGCCGGTTGGTCACCTCGGACGACACGAACCCGACCGCGCCCCAGGCCAGGGCCACGGCGAGAGCCGTGCCCGCGACCCAGGTGAGGACCAGGAGGGCCGGGCGTCGCACACCCATGACCATGGCGCACCGCCGGGGCGCCGTGCGCTAACCGGCCCCTAAATCTCGACCGCGGGGGCCCCGGCCCAGTCAGCGGGTCGGGCCGCATCTACCGTGGCCGGCAGTGGCCGTGGTGTCGATCATCGAGGACGACCCCCGCATCCGGGCTGGCATGGTGCGGGCCTTGGGGGAGCGGGGCCACGTGGTGAAGCCGGTCGCCACCGGCATGGACGGGCTGCGGGTCGTGGTGGACGAGGCCCCCGACGCGGTCGTGCTCGACCTCGGCCTGCCCGACATGGACGGCACCGAGGTGCTCCGGATGATCCGGGCCGTGAGCCAGGTCCCGGTGATCGTGGCCACCGCCCGCGACGACGAGGCCGAGATCGTCCGGCTCCTCGACGAGGGCGCCGACGACTACGTGGTCAAGCCGTTCTCGGGGGAGCAGCTCGACGCCCGCATCCGCGCCGTGCTGCGCCGGGCCGCCGCCACCGTAGAGGCTGGCCCGCTGGTGGTGGGGGGCCTGCACATCGACTCGCGGGCCCGGGAGGCGTCGCTGGACGGCCGGCCCCTCGACCTCACCCGCAAGGAGTTCGACCTCCTGGCCCACCTGGCCGCCCGGCCCGGCGTGGTGGTCACCAAGGCCGAGCTCCTGGCCGAGGTCTGGCGCCAGCCCTACGGCGGGGCCGACAAGACGGTGGACGTCCACCTGTCGTGGCTGCGCCGCAAGCTGGGCGAGACGGCCACCGATCCCCGTTACCTGCGGGCGGTGCGGGGTGTGGGCGTGAAGCTGGTGGACCCCGGGCCGTGAGGCGACGGCTGGCCGGGCTGGTGGCGGCCGTCAGCGCCATGGTGGCCCTGGCCTTCCTCGTCCCGCTGGCTCTCCTGGTCCGGGACCTGGCCCGGGACCGGGCCCTCACCGCGGCCGAGCTCGAGGCCCAGTCCCTCGCCCCGGTGCTGGCCCTCACCACCGACCCGGGCGCGGTGCGTCCCGCCGTGCAGGCCACCGAGGCCGGGGAGGAGGGCCGGCTCACGGTGTTCCTCGCCGACGGCGGCACGGTGGGCGCCGCGGCCGAGCCGGGCCCGGCCTACCAGCTGGCCCGCCGGGGCCGGACCTTCTCCACTCCGACCGAGGGTGGGGTGGAGGTGCTGGTGCCGGTGGTGCTGCCGGACGACGCCACCGCCGTGGTGCGCGTCCTGGTGCCGTCGGCCACCCTGCGGCGGGGCGTCACCGGCGCATGGGTGGCCCTCGCCGCACTGGGCGTGGGAATGACGGCCCTGGCCACCGCGGTGGCCCTGCGGATGGCCCGCTCGGTGGTGCGGCCGGTGGAGGCCCTGGCCGGGGCCGCCCATCGCCTGGGGGAGGGCGACCTGGCGGTGCGGGTCGACCCCGACGGCCCCCCCGAGGTGGCCGAGACGGGGCGGGCCTTCAACCGCCTGGCCGGGCGGGTGCGGGACCTCCTCGCCGCCGAGCGGGAGGCGGCCGCCGACCTCTCCCACCGGTTGCGCACACCGCTCACCGCCCTCCGCCTGGACGCCGAGACGGTGGCCGACCCCGAGGAGCGGCGCCGCCTCGGCGAGGGCATCGAGGAGCTGGAGCGGGCCGTGACCAGGGTCATCGCCGACGCCCGGCGGCCGGCGCGCGAGGGCATGGCCGGTGCCGACCTGGTGCAGGTCACCCGGGACCGGGTGGGGTTCTGGTCGGTGCTGGCCGACGAGCAGGGACGGGCGTGGTCGTGCGAGGCCCCGCCGGGCCCCCTGCCGGTCCCGGTCCCGGCCGACGACCTGGCCGCCGCCCTCGACGCGCTGCTGGCCAACGTCTTCGCCCACACCTCCGACGGCACCGCCTTCGAGATCACGGTGGGGCGAGAGGGCGACGGAGGCGCCCTGCTGGTGGTGGAGGATGGCGGCCCGGGCTTTCCCGACCCCGCCGTGGTGACTCGCGGCACCAGCGGCTCCGGCTCCACCGGCCTGGGGCTGGACATCGCCCGGCGGACCGCCGAGGCGGCGGGCGGGTCGCTGCGCGCGGTGCCGGGCC
>JBOGHQ010000153.1:0-4762 GCA_050744785.1 Acidimicrobiales bacterium
TCGCGTCCCCGCCGTCGCCGCGGCCGCCGCAGGCGGCCGTGGTCGCCGCCAGCAGGAGGGGGGCCAGCGGCCGGAGCCAGCTCCGCCTCGTTCCCGTCCCCATGGCCTCGTCCCCTTTCCAACTGATCCGGTCGTTAAAGCAGGGTACACAATGCCCGGCTCTTCAGCACAAATCTGATTGGTTGAGTCAACTATCGTCGATTTGGAGGTCGGGCCCGTCCGGGGCAAAATGTTGAGGAATCCGATCGGATTTCTCACCAATCGGCGTTACCATGAAAGGGCTCGCCACCCCGGCCGGCCTGCTTCGACACACGAGCGCAGGCCGGGCCCCCGAAGGAGGCCACCGCATGAGCCAGACCATCGACGTGGAAGTGGGACCGGGCGCCATCCGCCCGGCCGCCCTGGCCGACATCGAGAAGTTCGAGACCATGCTGGCCCGCTACCTGGCCGGCGACCTGGAGGAGGACCGCTTCCGGATCTTCCGGCTCAACAACGGCATCTACGGCCAGCGCCAGGGCGGCCACAACCAGATGGTGCGCGTCAAGGTGCCCTACGGCTCCCTGCGCCCCGAGCAGCTGGAGCAGCTGGCCCACATCTCCGAGGAGTACTCCCGGGGCTGGGGCCACATCACCACCCGCCAGAACATCCAGTTCCACTTCGTGCAGCTGGAGCGGGTGCCGGCCCTGCTGCGCGACCTGGCCGTGGTGGACCTCACCACCCGGGAGGCGTGCGGCGACACGGTGCGCAACATCACCGGCTGCCACCTGGCCGGCGCCTGCCCCTACGAGGTGCTCGACATCAGCCCGTGGGCCGAGGCCGCCTTCCGGCACTTCCTCCGCAACCCCTACGCCCAGCGCCTCCCCCGCAAGTTCAAGATCAACTTCTCGGGCTGCGTCACCGACTGCGGCCAGGCCATGTTCAACGACGTCGGCGTCATCGCCGTCAACCGCCCCAACGCCGACGGCACGGTGGAGGCAGGATTCCGGGTCTTCTTCGCCGGCGGGCTGGGCGCCAACCCCCACCCGGCCCAGGCCCTGGAGGACTTCACGTCCCGCCAGGACCTCATCCCCACCCTCGAGGCCATCCTGCGGACCTTCGACCACTACGGGAACCGGGACAACAAGCTCCGGGCCCGTATGAAGTGGCTGGTGGACACTATGGGCGTCGAGCAGGTCAGGGCCCGCATCCTGAAGGAGCGCAAGCTGCTCCTGGCCGCCACCACCTGGTCGCCGCACATCCCCGACCACGTGAAGGAACACGGCGACGGGCCGGCCGGCACGTCCACCACCCAGTCCCCCACGCCCATGGGCTGGGGCACCAACGTGGTCTTCACGCACCGCGACCCCTACGGCCGCTGGGAGGACGCCAACGTCGTGCGGGGCAACGCCAAGGGCACCGTCTCCGCCTACGCCTACGCCCGGCTGGGCGACATCACCGCCCCGCAGTTCCGGGCCGTGGCCGCCATCCAGCGCCAGCTTGGGGTCGAGGTCCGGGTCACCAACCGCCAGAACTTCGTGTTCCGGGGCCTCGCCGAGGAGCAGCTGCCCACCCTGCACGCCCGCCTGGACGCCGTCGGGATGGCCGAGCCGGGGGCCGAGCTGGCCCGTGACGTGGTGAGCTGCCCGGGCGCCGACACCTGCAACCTGGCCGTCACCCAGTCCCGCGGCCTGGCCGACGCCATCGGCGCCGCCCTGGAGGAGGCCGGCCTGGCCGACGTGGGGAGCGTGCGCATCAACATCTCGGGCTGCACCAACGCCTGCGGCCAGCACCACGTGGCCGACATCGGCTTCGTGGGCATCGAGCGCCGCGCCCACAAGCGGTCCGCCCCCGGCTACCAGATGCTGCTGGGCGGCCATGTGGGCCTGGAGGCCATCGAGTTCGGCCGCAAGGCGGTGCGGCTCCCGGCCAAGGCGGCCGGCACGGCCACCGTCCGGGTGGTCGGGCGCTTCGCGGCCGAGCGGGAGGCGGGCGAGTCGTTCACGTCCTGGCTGGCCCGCGCCGGCGGGGCCGAGGCGGTGGGGACCGAGCTGGCCGACCTCGACGCCTTCCCCCTGCCCGACGAGGACCCGAGCTTCTATGTCGACTACGACGAGACCGGCCCCTACGTCGCCGAGGTGGGCGCCGGGGAGTGCGCCGGGTCATGAGGGCCCTGTGAGCACCACCGCCCTGCCGCCCCTCGACGAGCTCAACGAGCTCTCGGCCCGATTCGAGCCGGCGCCGGCCGGCGCCGTCATCAAATGGGCCAACGAGCGCTTCGGCGCCGGCCTGGTGATCGCCGGCTCGTTCCAGGACGCGGTGCTGATCGACATCGCCGAGAAGGCCGCACCCGGCATCGAGGTGGTCTTCCTCGACACCCAGTACCACTTCGCCGAGACGCTTTGGTTCGTGGAGGAGGTGCGCCGCCGCTACGACCTCAACCTCCGGGTGATCGACCCGCTGGTCGGGCCCGACAACCTGTGGCAGACCGACGTGAGCGCCTGCTGCGGTGCCCGCAAGGTGGAGCCCCTGGCCCGGGCCCTCGAGGGCAAGGACGCCTGGGTCACCGGCCTGCGACGGGTCGACGCCGCAACCCGGGCCAACGCCCCCATCGTGTCGTGGGACCTGGGCCGCTCCATGGTGAAGATCAACCCCCTGGCGGCGTGGACCGACGCCGACATGGCCGGCTACATCGCTGACCACGGCCTGCCCGTGAACCCGCTCACCGAGCGGGGCTACTCGTCGGTGGGCTGCTGGCCCTGCACCCGCCCGGTGGCGCCGGGTGAGGACCCCCGCTCCGGCCGCTGGGCCGGCCAGGACAAGACCGAGTGCGGCCTCCATGCGTGATGCCGCCCCGACCCCCACCCGCCACTGGAGGGCGGCCCGATGACCACCACCGCTCCGCTCGGCCCCTTGTCGATCCTCGACGAGCTCGACCTCGAGGTGGCACCGATGTCGCCTGTCCCCGACCACCTCGACGCCTTGGAGGCGGAGGCGGTGTTCATCCTCCGTGAGGTGGCGGCCGAGTTCAGGCGGCCCGCCCTGCTGTTCAGCGGCGGCAAGGACTCGGCCGTGCTGCTCCACCTGGCCGAGAAGGCGTTCGCGCCGGCCCCGCTCCCCTTCCCGGTCCTGCACGTCGACACCGGCCACAACTTCCCCGAGGTGCTGGCCTTCCGCGACCGGCGCAGCGTGGGCCAGGGTCACCGCCTCATCGTGGCGTCGGTCCAGGACTCAATCGACCGGGGCCGGGCCACCGAGGACGGGGGCATCAGCCGCAACCGGCTCCAGGCCGTCACCCTGTTGGACGCCGTCGCCGAGCACCGCCTCGATGTCTGCCTGGGCGGGGGGCGGCGGGACGAGGAGAAGGCCCGGGCCAAGGAGCGGGTGTTCTCGTTCCGCGACGACTTCGGTCAGTGGGACCCCAAGAACCAGCGGCCCGAGCTGTGGAACCTCTACAACGGGCGGCACCGCGCCGGCGAGCACCTGCGCGTCTTCCCGCTGTCGAACTGGACGGAGCTGGACGTCTGGCAGTACGTCGCCGCCGACGGCGTCGAGCTCCCATCGATCTACTACGCCCACCGGCGCGAGGTGTTCCGCCGGGACGGGATGATCATGGCCATGGGGCCGTACCTCCCGACGCAGGACGGCGAGGAGCCGTTCGAGGCGATGGTGCGGTTCCGGACGGTGGGCGACATGAGTTGCACCGCGGCCGTCGAATCGACCGCCTCCACCGCCGACGACATCGTCGTCGAGATCGCCGCGTCCCGAATCACCGAGCGGGGTGAGACGCGCGCCGACGACCGCTTCTCCGAGGCGGCGATGGAGGATCGCAAGCGCGAGGGTTACTTCTAGTGGAGCTCCTGCGGCTGGCGACCGCAGGCTCGGTCGACGACGGCAAGAGCACGCTCATCGGCCGCCTGCTGTACGACTCGAAGCAGATCCTCGAGGACCAGCTCGAGGCGGTCGAACGCACGAGCCGTGAGCGGGGCGACGAGTACACCGATCTCGCCCTGCTCACCGACGGACTCCGCGCAGAGCGAGAGCAGGGCATCACGATCGACGTGGCGTACCGATACTTCGCGACTCCGCGTCGGAAGTTCATCATCGCCGACACCCCGGGTCACATTCAGTACACGCGCAACATGGTGACGGGCGCGTCGACAGCCAACCTGGCGCTGATCCTGATCGACGCCCGCAAGGGCATCCTCGAGCAGTCCAAGCGCCACGCGTTCATCGCGTCGCTGCTGCGGATCCCGCACCTCGTCCTGTGCGTGAACAAGATGGACCTGGTCGACTACGACCGGTCCGTGTTCGAGGAGATCAAGGAGGAGTTCACCGACTGGGCGAGCCGGCTGGACATCACCGACCTGACCTTCATCCCGATCTCGGCCCTCCATGGCGACAACGTCGTCGACCGCTCTCTCAACATGGAGTGGTACGACGGTCCCTCGCTGCTCCACCACCTCGAGGAGGTGTACATCGCGTCGGACCGGAACCTCATCGACTGCCGGTTCCCGGTCCAGTACGTGATCCGGCCCAAGAGCAATGCCCACCACGACTACCGGGGCTACGCCGGGATGATCGCCGGCGGCGTCTTCAAGCCCGGCGACGACGTCGTGGTGCTGCCCTCCGGGTTCACCTCGACGATCCGATCCATCGACACCGCCGACGGTCCTGTCGACGAGGCGTTCCCGCCGATGTCGGTCACGATGACGCTCGACGACGAGGTCGACGTGAGCCGGGGCGACATGATCTGCCGGCCGCACAACCATGCGAGTGTCGGCCA
>JBOGHQ010000154.1:0-4978 GCA_050744785.1 Acidimicrobiales bacterium
CCGATCTGTCGGGCCCGCGCCTTCGTCGGCACCGTCAGCCCTGATCGGCGGCGGCGGCCGTCGACGCGACGACCAACCGCTCGAGCACGCCGGCCGCCCGGCCGTCGTCGAGGGCGGCGGCGGCGGCCTCCATACCCTCGGCCAGGGTGGCGGCCAGGCCGGCCACCAGTATCCCCGCGCCGGCGTTGAGCAGGACGATGTCGCGGTGGGGGCCGCGCTCCCCGTCCAGGACCCGCCGGACGAACCCGGCGTTGGTGGCGGGGTCGCCGCCCTTGAGATCGGCCGCGGTCGCCGACTTCAGCCCGAGGGCGGTGGGGTCCACCGACCAGCGCCGCACCTCGCCCCCATCGACCTCCAGCACGGTGGAGGTCGTGGTGGTGGTGAGCTCGTCCAGGCCGTCGTCGCCGTACACGACGAGGGCCCGCACCACCCCGCTGGTGCCCAGGGCAGCCAGCATGGTCTCGGCCATGGCCGGGTCGCTCACGCCGACCACCTGGCGGCCGGGACGGGCCGGGTTCACCAGCGGGCCCAGGAAGTTGAAGACGGTGGGCACGCCCAACTCGCGTCGGGTGGGCCCCACGTGGCGGTAGCCGGGGTGGAAGCGGGGCGCGAAGCAAAAGGCCATGCCGGCCTCCTCCAGGCAGCGGGCCGCCCCGTCGGGCCCGAGGTCGACGGCCACGCCGAGCGCCTCCAGCACGTCGGCCGAGCCCGACAGCGACGAGGCGGCCCGGTTGCCGTGCTTGCACACCCGGGCCCCGGCCCCGGCCACCACCAGCGCGGACAGAGTGGAGACGTTGAACGTCCCACTCCGGTCACCCCCGGTGCCGCAGGTGTCCACCAGGGCGCCGGGATCGGGCACCGTGAGCGGCTGGGCGTGGGCCACCAGGGCCTGCACCAGCCCGGCCATCTCCTCGGCCGTCTCCCCCTTCATGCGCAGCGCCACCGCGAAGGCGGCCAACTGGGCGGGAGTGGCGTTGCCCTCCAGCACGTCGGACAGGGCGGCGCCGGCGTCGTCCCGGCTCAGGTCCTGACCCGCCAACAGCCGGCGCAGGACCGCCGGCCACCCCCCTAGGTCGGCCAGCGTGGTCATAGCGGCAGGCTACCCAGCGCCACAGGCGGAGCCCCGGCGCGCCAGTGGGCCGGCGACGACGCAGTTCCGCTACAGGCGAGGGCGCCAGTGGGCCGGCGGCGTCGCAGTTCCGCTAACTAAAGGCGAGGGCGCCAGTGGGCCGGCGGAGCCCGGCCCACCGTCGAACCGTCCCCGAAGGGGCTTGGTTCGACGGAACAAAGAGGACGACGCCGGCCGAAGGCCGGCGACCAAGCAGTCCCGTCGGCCGGCCGAGGGCCGGCGCCTACGCGGACTTGCGGCGCTGGCGGAGGATCCGCCGCCGCTCGCGCTCGGTGGCGCCGCCCCACACGCCGTCACGCTCGCGGTTGATGATGGCGTACTCGAGGCAGGATTCCCGCACCGGGCACACCCGGCAGATCGCCTTGGCCTCCTCGGCCTCTTCGTCCGACGAGGGGTAGAAGATGTCGGGGTCGACGCCCCGACAGGCGGCCCGCTGACGCCAGGACATGTTCATGGCCGCTCTCCTCCCTCCAACAACGTCCAATCCGTGCGTACTACCCGCTCCCGTGGCTCGGTATGCCCCGGGCGTCAGGCTTGCTTGGCTCAAGAACAACATCGGCGACCTCCCGGTCATTCCTGAACCCCTTCCGGGGAGGTTTGCCGGGGTGCGCCTACGCCAAGCTGTCGAGCCCCGAGGTGAGCCGGCCGGCATGGCTGCGCTCGGCCCTGGCCACCGTCTCGAACCAGTCGGCCACCTCCTCGAAGCCCTCGTCGCGGGCCGTCTGGGCGTAGGCCGGGTACACCTCGGTGTACTCCCGAGTCTCCTCCCGGATGGTCGCCTTGAGGTTGTCCTCGGTGGAGGGCCCGGACGGGCCCCGTCCCCCCTCCTCGTCGCCGTCGCCGCAGATGAAGTCGAGGTGACCGACGGCGTGGCCGTGCTCGCCCTGGGCCAGCGACCGGAACAAGGCGGCGATGTCGGGGTAGCCCTCCGCCTCGGCCCGCTGTGCGAAATAGAGGAAGCGGCCGTTGGCCTCGCAGTCGGCCGCGAAGGCGTGGCGGAGGTTGGCCTCGGTCCGCGTGCCCGCCAGCTTGGACATGCCCCGACCCTACCGGCCGCCCGGGACCGCTCCAGGGCCGACCGTAGGATGCGCCGGATGACCAGCACCGACGACGACGTGGCCGAGGACGTCCACCCGTCCCGCCAGCGCATCTCCCTCGGGCTGGCCGCGGCCATCACCGTGCCGGGCATCGTCCTCCGGCTCACCGACGCCCACCTCGCCGACCCCCTGCTGGCCCTGCTCTTCGGCCTGTCCATCGTGGGCGCCGCCTTCCTGCTGTCGTGGGCCGCTGAGGTGGCCCAGCTCGACATCTCGGCCGGCCTGGCCATCGCCCTGCTGGCCTTCATCGCCGTGCTGCCCGAGTACGCCGTCGACCTCGTGTTCGCCATCAAGGGGGGCAACTCGTTCCAGCAGGAGGGCCGGGCCTGCCCGCCCCTGGACGGTGGCGAGGAGTCGCCCTGCGGTCTCGCACTGGCCAACATGACCGGTGCCAACCGCCTCCTCATCGGCGTGGGCTGGAGCGTGGTGGGGTTCATCGCCTGGCGGCAGTGGCGCAAGCGGGGCCAGCCGGAGAAGGGCGAGCAGATCACCCTGGAACGGTCCCACTCGGTGGAGCTGGCCTTCCTCTCGGTGGCCACGCTGTACTCCCTGACCCTGCCCTTGAAGCGGTCCATCACCCTGGTGGACGCCGCCGTGCTCGTCACCATCTTCGTGCTCTACACCGTGCGCATCTCCCGGGCGCCGGCCGAGGAGCCCCACCTGGTGGGCCCGGCCCGCTGGATCGGGACCTTCGACGTCGGCGCCCGGCGGGGCTCGGTGATCGGGATGTTCCTGTTCGCGGCCGCCGTCATCCTGCTGGTCGCCGAGCACTTCGCCGAGGCGCTGGTGGCGTCGGGGGAGTCGCTGGGCGTGAGCGAGTTCCTCCTGGTGCAGTGGCTGGCCCCGCTGGCCTCCGAGGCGCCCGAGCTGCTGGTGGCCTGCCTCTACGCCTGGCGGCTCAACACCAACGCCGCCCTGGGCACGCTGGTCTCCTCCAAGGTGAACCAGTGGACCCTCCTGGTCGGCACCCTCCCCATCGCCTTCGCCATCGCCGCCGGCGGCATCCACGGCCTGCCCATCGTGGGCCAGCAGCGGGAGGAGCTGTTCCTCACCGCCGCCCAGTCCGCCTTCGCGGTGGCCATCCTGGTCAACCTCTCCATGTCGGTGAAGGAGGCCGGCTGGCTCCTGGGCCTCTTCATGGTCCAGTTCGTGGCCGGGGCGGTGGGCCCGGAGTCCATCCACGACGAGGTCCGGATCGGCACCGCGGCGATCTACCTGCTCCTCGCCGTCGTCCTCCTGGCCCGCGCCCGCCGGCAAGTGCCCGTCCTGCTGAACGACGGCTTCCGCACGTCCTACGCGGCCATGAGCCAGGAGGAATGACCGCCGGGGGCGGGCCGCCGGCTCGGGCCGCCGCCCTCCACCGGCTGGCCACCGAGGCCTTCGACGTCGTGGTGGTCGGGGGCGGGATCACGGGCGCCGGGGTCGCCCTCGACGCCGCCGCCCGGGGCCTGCGCACCGCCCTCGTCGAGCGGGCCGATTTCGCGTCGGGCACGTCCTCGCGCTCCTCGAAGCTCGTCCACGGCGGCCTGCGCTACCTCCAGCAGCGGGAGTTCCGGCTGGTGCGGGAGTGCCTGGCCGAGCGGCAGCGGCTGCTGGACAACGCCCCCCACCTGGTGCGACCGCTGGACTTCGTGATCCCCCTGCTGGGCGCGGGCGGGGCGGTGACACGGGCGGTGGCCCGTGGCTACGCCACCGCCCTGTGGGCCTACGACCTGAGCGGCGGCCTGCGCATCGGCCGCCGCCACCGGCGGCTGTCGGCCGAGGGCGTCCTCGCCGCCCTGCCGGCAGTACGCGCGGGGCTGGTGGCTTCGGGGTTCAGCTACGCCGACGCCTTCGCCGACGACGCCCGCCTCACCTTGGCCGTGGTGCGCACCGCCGTCGACCACGGAGCGGTGGTGGCCAACCACACGCCCGTCGCGGCGGTCCGGAAGGACAGCGCCGGCCGGGTGGCCGGCGTGGTGCTGGGCGACGGCAGCGAGGTGGGGGCCGGCGTCGTGGTCAACGCCGGTGGCGTGTGGGCGGAGAGGGTTGCCACCCTCGACTCGGCCCGTGCCGCCCCCCGGCTCCGGCCCGCCAAGGGTGTCCACGTCGTGGTGGACCGGCGCCGCCTGCCCTGCCACTCGGCCGCCGTGCTGCCCGCACCGGACCGGCGCTCGGTGTTCGTGGTGCCGTGGGGCCAGCGGGTGTACCTCGGCACCACCGACACCCCCCACGACGGCGATCTCGACGACCCCCAGTGCACGCCCGCCGACGTGGCCTACCTGCTGGAGGCGGCCAACGGTGCCCTGGCCGACAGGCTGGACGAGGCCGACGTGGTGGGCACCTGGGCCGGCCTGCGGCCCCTTCTGGGCGGGAGCCGCTCGTCCCGCACCGTCGACCTCTCCCGCCGGCACCGGGTCAGCACGAGCCCGGGGGGCATGGTGACCGTGACGGGGGGCAAGCTCACCACCTACCGGCGCATGGCGGCCGAGACGGTGGACGAGGTGGTGCGCCTCCTCGGGCGGGGCGCCCGCAAGTGCCCCACCCGGTCGCTGGCCCTGCACGGCGCGGTGACGGCACCGGTGGAGGGTGCCCCCGCGCCGGACCTCGACGCCGCCGCCGTGGCCCACCTGGCGTCCCGCCACGGCACCGAGGCCGGCGCGGTGGCCGAGCCGGTGGCCGCCGACCCCGAGCTGGCCCAGCCCCTCGTGGCCGGCCTCCCGTACCTGCGAGCCGAGGCCCTGCACGCGGTGCGGGCCGAGATGGCCTTCAC
>JBOGHQ010000155.1:0-3966 GCA_050744785.1 Acidimicrobiales bacterium
CGGTGATCGTCCAGACCGAGTTCGGGGTCAAGCCCTACTCCAAGCTGGGCGTGCTCAAGATCAAGGACCCGGTCGACATGGAGATCGAGCTCAGCCTTCCGTCGGCCTGAGCAGTCAGTCGTCGAGATCGGGGGCCGGCTGCCCGCTGGGCGCCGGTCCCCGTTTCGCGCCCGCCGTCAGATCGCCCGCAGCGGTCCGGATCCCAACCGAACGGGGTCCCGGGGCAGCGGCAGCTCGGGCACCGGCGGGGGCGGGGGGATCTTGAACGACTGCAGGGCCTGGGCGGCGCCCGCCTCGCACATCAGGTTCCCGTCGAAGCCCTGGTAGGGGTACTGGACCATCCACGGCGTGCCGCCCCCGAAGGTGGGTCCCACCTGGCAGGCCTCGGCGGCCTCGGCGGCGTTGTTCGGGCCTGCGACCCAATTGGGCAGGCCGGGGGAGAAGCCGCCCACGATGACCCCCCACTGGTAGGACGTGGAGTAGATCCCGACGCCGATGCCCCTAGCGGTCAAGGCGTCGATGGCGCCCTGGACGATGAGGGAGTTGCGGCGCTTGTCGCCCGACCACCGGTTGGCGGTCTCCACGTCCAGCCACCACATCGGTGCCGACACGTGGCGCTCGGTGGCCCCCGCGATCGCAGCCGACACGCCCCGGGAGCCCCACTGGTAGAGCTGGCAGTCCAGGTCGGCAGCGGCGCAGACGTCGGCCATCATGGCCGCCAGCCCGGGCTCGGCGGCCCGCGACGGCCAGTTCACGTTGACGTACAGCCCGCCCAGGGACCCGGCCTTGGTGGACCACCGGTGCTGCTCGGCCAGGCACGGGTTCATGTCGAACAGGTGGCCGTCGGTGACGCCGACGACGGCGTAGCCCCGCGGGCCGCCGGGCAGGGGCTTGCCGCACTGGGGCCACGACACGTCCCAACCGAAGGTGCTCATGAGGTGCTCGGCCGGCGGCGGGACGGCGTGGCCCACCCCGGAGGCGATGCCCACCACCGAGCCGGCCATGTGGCCGTCGGCGGCCGAGCCGTAGAAGCCGGCATCGCCGAAGGCGAAGATCCCGCCGTCGCCGGCCGCCACCCAGTACCCCTTGCCGCTGGGGGTGGGGGCGATGCCGACCACCGACTTGTTGGTGGCCACGCCCAGGGCCGACCCGTGGAAGCCGGCGTCGCCGAAGGCGAACACGCCGCCGTCCGCACCCACCAGCCAGTAGCCCTGGCCCGAGGGCGTGGCGGCCATGTCCACGACGGGCCGGGTGAGGGCCACGCCCGACAGGCTGCCCAAGAAGGGGGCGTCGCCGAAGGCGAACACCCCGCCGTCCCGAGCAACCAGCCAGTAGCCCTGCCCGGAGGGCGTTGCGGCCACTGCGGTGACCGGGGAGTTGAGGGCGGCGCCGGCCACCCCTCCCAGCCAGGGGGCATCGCCGAAGGCGAACACGCCGCCGTCGGCGCTGGCCAGCCAGTAGCCGGCGCCGGACGGCGTGCCGGCCACGTCGGCCACGATGTCGTTCAACGGCAGGCCCGACAGCCCACCCAGGTAGGGCGCGTCGCCGAAGGCGAACACCCCACCGTCCCTGGCCGCCAGCCAGTAGCCGTCGCCACTGGGCGTGTTGGCGATCCCGGCGATCGACCGCTGGAGCGGGGTCCCGGCCGTGGCGCCGGCGAAGGCGGCCCGGCCGAAGGCGAACACGCCGCCGTCGGAGCCGGCCAGCCAGTAGGCGGGGCCGGTCCGCAGCGGTCGGTCCTCGGCCGCCTCGGCGGGGTCGGCTCCCTGGCCCACCGAGGCGGGCAGGGAGCCCGGGCCCGGCAGCGGGTCGGGGACGACGCCGGCCAGCAGGGCCAGCACCACGGCGGCGGCGAAGAGGGCGAGGCGCGAAGATCGAGCGGGCATCGGTACGTGTGATGGCGCACTGATGCCGCACCCCCCGGTGCCGAGCCCCAGTCCGCCGTACTCCGGTGACTATCGACGGAGTATGGCAAACCAGAAGCCGAATTTGTTGACTTTCTTTCGCGCTCCGCGGTAGGGAGCGGGCTCAGGGTGCGGCCCGGCGGGCCCGGATCAGGCTGAGGGCCCCGCCGGCCCGGAACCAGTCGATGTGCTCCGGCGAGAGGGTGTGGAGGGCCTCGAAGCCCACCGTGGCGCCATCGGGGCGCGTCAGCCGGCATGCCACCGGCTGGTCGGGTGCCAACCGGGCCAGCCCGAGGACCGAGACCCGGTCCTCCTCGCCGACCAGGTCGTAGGTGGCCGGGTCGGCGAAGGTGAGGGGCAGCACGCCCAGCTTCTTGAGGTTGGTCTCGTGGATCCGGGCGAAGGAGCGCACCAGGATGGCCCGGCAGCCGAGGAAGCGGGGCTCCATGGCGGCGTGCTCCCGGGACGACCCCTCGCCGTAGTTCTCGTCGCCCACCGCCACCCAGGACACGCCGGCGTCACGGCAGTGCCGGGCCGCCTCCGGGAACGCCTCCACCGCGCCGTGGACGGGGCAGCGCCCGGCGCCGGTCTCGCCGGTGAAGGCGTTCACGGCCCCGAGGAACAGGTTCCGGCTGATGTTCTCAAGGTGGCCCCGGTAGCGCAGCCAGGGGCCGGCGGCCGAGATGTGGTCGGTGGTGCACTTGCCGGTGGCCTTGAGCAGCACCGGGAGGTTGAGGAGGTCGTGCCCGTCCCACGGGGGGAACGGCTCCAGCAGCTGGAGCCGGTCGCTGTCAGGGCGGACCACGACCTCCACCAGGCCGCCGTCGGGCGGCGGGGCCACGAAGCCGTCCTCGCCCGGCTCGAAGCCCCGCCCGGGCAGCTCGTCGCCCGAGGGCGGCTCGAGCCGCACGCCGTCGATGTCGTCGGTCAGGGGGTTGAAGTCCAGCGTGCCGGCCAGGGCGTAGGCCATCACCGTCTCCGGTGAGGTGACGAAGGCCAGGGTGGAGGCCATCCCGTCGTTCCGCTTGGGGAAGTTGCGGTTGTAGGCGTTGACGATGACGTTGACCTGGCCGGGCGAGACGTCGTCGCGCTTCCACTGGCCGATGCAGGGCCCGCAGGCGTTGGCCAGCACCACGCCGCCCACCGCCTCCAGGTCGGCCAGCAGACCGTCCCGCTCGATGGTGGCCCGCACCCGCTCTGACCCGGGCGTCACCAGCAGCGGCGTCTTCACCTTCATGCCATGGGCGGTTGCCTGCCGGGCCACGTGGGCGGCGCGGGTGATGTCCTCGTAGGAGGAGTTGGTGCACGACCCGATGAGCGAGGAGCTGATGCGCAGGGGCCAGCCGGCGGCCTTGGCGTCCTCGCCGATGTCGGACACGGCGTGGGCCAGGTCCGGGGTGTGGGGCCCGTTGAGGTGGGGCTGGAGGGTGTCGAGGTCGACCTCCACCACCCGGTCGAAGAACCGCTCCGGGTCGCCGTCCACCTCCGGATCGGCCCGCAGGTGCTCGGCCACCGCCCCGGCCCGCTCGGCGATCTCGGCCCGATCGGTGGCCCGGAGGTAGACGGCCATGCGGTCGTCGAAGGCGAACAGCGACGTGGTGGCGCCCACCTCGGCACCCATGTTGCAGATCGTGGCCTTGCCGGTGGCGCTGATGGAGGCCGCCCCCGGGCCGAAGTACTCCACGATGGCACCGGTGCCGCCCCGCACGGTCAGCAGCTCGGCCACCTTGAGGATGATGTCCTTGGGGGACGCCCAACCGTTGAGGGTGCCG
Source organism: Acidimicrobiales bacterium (assembly GCA_050744785.1). Lineage (GTDB taxonomy): Bacteria > Actinomycetota > Acidimicrobiia > Acidimicrobiales > JBOGHQ01. The sequence goes on from JBOGHQ010000155.1 coordinate 3,677, forward strand.
GTGAGGCGGACGCCGACCAGCTTGGGCCAGCGCAGCCCGAAGGGCATCCCCACCATGACGTCGACGGCGTCGGCGCCGCCCACGCCGATGGCCACCATGCCGAGGCCGCCGGCGTTCGGCGTGTGGCTGTCGGTGCCGACCATCATCCCGCCGGGGAACGCGTAGTTCTCGAGCACGACCTGGTGGATGATTCCGGAGCCCGGCTTCCAAAGGCCGATGCCGTACTTGGCCGACACCGAGCGCAGGAAGTCGTAGACCTCCGAGTTGACGTCGAGCGCGAACTTCAGATC
>JBOGHQ010000156.1:0-1621 GCA_050744785.1 Acidimicrobiales bacterium
TCGCAGCACCGTGGCGGCCCGGTCCCGCACCGCAGCCGCGGCCGTGGCGTCCGGCTCGGGGAGGCCGTCGAGGTCAACCATCGACCAGCCCTTCGGCGGGGGAGAGGGGGAGGGCCCGCCCGGCCACCATCAGCACGGCCCGGCCGGCGGCGGCCACGAAGGCGGCGTTGACCTCGCCCAGGAGGTCCCGGTAGCGGCGGGTCCCAGCGTCGGCGGGCACGATCCCCGAGCCCACCTCGTTGGACACCACCACGGTGGGCCCGGCCCGGCCGGCCGCGGTGGCGGCGGCCCGCACCGCCTCCGCCACCACGCCGCCGTCCCGGCCTTGGCCGACGAGGTTCGAAACCCACAGGGTGAGGCAGTCCACGATGACGAAGGCGCCGGGTGGGCAGTCCCGCAGGGCACCGTCCAGGTCGACCGGCGCCTCGACGGTGCGCCAGCCAAACGGCCGCTCGGCCCGGTGGGCGGCGATGCGGGCCGCCATCTCCTCGTCGCCCGGCTCGGCCGTGGCGATGAACGCCACGGGACGGGCCTGGGCGGTGGCGGTGCGCACGGCCAGGGCCGACTTGCCGCTGCGGGCCCCGCCCAGCACCACGGTGAGGGCCATCAGTAGTCGAGGCCCCGCCGGGCCCGGACGCCGGCGTCGAAGGCGTGCTTGACCTTGACCATCTCCGTCACCGTATCGGCCGCCGCCACCAGCTCGGCCGGGGCGTCGCGCCCGGTGACGATGACGTGGACGCCGTCGGGCCGTGCGCCCAGGGCGGCCACCACCTCCCCGGTGTCGATCCAGCCCCAGGCCATGGCGTAGGTGGCCTCGTCCAGGATCAGCAGTCGGTGCCCTCCGGCCGCCAGCAGCTCCTGGGCCAGGCCCCAGGCCGCCACCGCCTTGGCCCTGGTCTCGTCCATGTCGGTGGAGTCCCAGGTGAAACCGTCGCCGGCCGCGTACCACTCCACGCCGAGGCGGCGGGCCACCTTCTCCTCGCCCACGTGCCAGTCGCCGGACTTGAGGAACTGCACCACTGCCACCGGCCAGTCCAGGGCCACCGCCCGCAACATGGTGCCGAAGGCGGCCGTGGACTTCCCCTTGCCGTGACCGGTGTTCACGAGGAGCAGCGACCGGGGCCGGCGGGCCTGGCCCGGCTGGGAAGGCGGGGTGGCCGGCGGGTCAGGCACGGACCGGTCCGGGGGCGGCCCGGCCCGCCCGGCGCTGTGGGACCACCACCATGGCCCCGCCCGTATCGCGCAGGATGGTGGCCTCCACGCCCCAGTGCCGGGCCACCAGTTCCTCGGTCAGGACGTCCTCGGGCCGGCCCTCGGCCACCTGCCGGCCCCCGGCCAGCACCACCAGGCGGTCGGGGAACTGGGCGGCCAGGGTCAGATCGTGGACGGCGGACAGCACGGCCAGCCCCCGCTCCCGGCGCAGCCGGTCCACCAGCTCGAGGGCGCGCAGCTGGTGGCCGATGTCGAGGGCGCGAGTGGGCTCGTCCAGCAGCAGCACCCGCCCCTCCTGGGCCAGGGCCCGGGCCAGCACGGCCCGCTGGCGCTCCCCGCCGCTGAGCGAGTCCAGCGCCCGGCCGGCGAAGGCGCCCAGGTCCAGGTGGTCGAGGACGTCGGCGACGAT
>JBOGHQ010000157.1:0-5847 GCA_050744785.1 Acidimicrobiales bacterium
GAACTGGGCCGGCGAGGGACTGGCCGGGCGAGCACGCCGAAGCTGGGGCTGCGGCCGGCGGGGCCGGCCCGGCCAGCACAGCCCCGGCGGGGCCGGGCCCTTGGGCCGGAGGTAGGTCACTGCGGTCATCGGGTCTCCTTCACGGCATCGTCGATGTCACCGAGCTTGGCAGGGGGGTGTGACATCCACGAACGCCCGTTCGTCCACTCCATCACGAACGAGCGTTCCCCGTCAAGGGAAAGGGGGAACAAATGTTTGTCACCGCCGACCGGGCGTGGTACCGTGCCGTGAACACACGTTCGATCGAAGGAGCGCCATGCCCGAGACCGATGCCGCGCCCGTCCTGACCGGAAAGCGCCGGGAGATCTTGGACTTCATCGCCGCCCAGCAGCGCGACCGGGGCTATCCCCCGTCGGTCCGCGAGATCGGCGAGGCGGTGGGCCTCACCTCCTCGTCCACCGTCCACGCCCACCTGGCCACCCTCCAGCGCCAGGGCTACATCCAGCGTGACCCCACCAAGCCCCGTGCCATCGAGGTGCGCTACGACCCTGCGTCCGGCGCCGCCATCGAGCGCCGGCCCACCCAGCACGTGCCGCTGGTGGGCGACGTGGCGGCCGGCACCGACGTGCTGGCCCAGGAGAACGTGGAGGAACTGCTGCCCCTGCCGGCCGACTTCACCGGGCCTGGCACCCTGTACATGCTCCGCGTCCGGGGTGACTCCATGATCGACGCCGGGATCCTGGACGGCGACTACGTGGTCGTTCGCCAGCAGGACGAGGCCCGGAAGGGCGACATCGTGGTGGCCGGCATCCCCGGGGAGGAGGCCACGGTGAAGACCTACGGCCGCAAGGGCGCCAAGGTCGTGCTCACGCCCGCCAACGCCCGCCTCTCCCCCATGGAGTTCGACCCGCGCGACGTGAAGGTCTTCGGCAAGGTCGTCACCGTCCTGCGCCGGCTGTAGCACCGCCGGCGAAACTGGTCCCGGAATCGATACCGGGTCGGTACCGTTCTCGGAACCAGAACGACCCGGCCGGCTAGGGCGTGCGGCGGCTGGCCAGGAGGCTGCCCGCCGCCACCCCGGCCAGCAGGACACCGGCGGCGGCGCCGGGCAGGGAGACGTCGTCCTCGTCGTTGTCCTCCTTGCGCGCCGCGGCGGCTTGGAGGGACTGATCCGGCTCGTCAGGGGGAGGCACCGTCACCCCGGTGGCGGGCGGGGGCGGCACGGTGGTGGTGTCGGCTGGCGGCGCCGCCGTGGTGGGCGTGGTGGTGGCCGGCGGGGTGGTCGCGCTGGGCCGGGGCCGGGTGGTGGCGGTCGTGGGCGCCGTGGTGGTAGGCGGCGGCGGGCTGGTCGTGGTGGTCGTGGTGGTCGTGGTGGTCGGGGCCGCACCGGTGGTGGCCATAGCGGCGGCGGCGTCCATCCGGCCCGCGCAGGTGGGCCCGCACGACACCGACTTGTTGGCGGTGGCCAGCACGACCTCCACCGCCCGTTGGGGTGTCAGGCCCCGAGCCAGCAGCAGGGCGATGACGCCCGACACGGCCGGCGTGGCCATGGAGGTGCCCTGGAGGTAGCCGTACTGGTTGGCGCTGCCGGGGCGCCAGTAGGTCGAGAAGATCTGCCGTCCCTCGGCCCCGTTGCCGCCTGGCGCCACGATGGCCCACTTGGCGTTGCCGAGCGGGACCGAATAGCTGGCGATCTCGTCGTCCGGCCCGGTGGCACCCACCACCAGGGCGTTCACGTTGCCGTAGCCGGCGGGGCCGCCCAGCAACTGGGCGTTGCCGGCCGCCACCACCGGCACCGCGCCACGCGACCAGGCCTCGTTGAGGGCCGGCCCCAGTGAGCCGCCCCCGCCCAGCAGCCCGCCCAGCAGCACGTTCTCGCCCAGGCTGAGGTTCACCACCTTGGCGCCCTGGTCCACCGTCCACCGGATGGCTGCCTCGACGTCGGCCAGGTCGGCGGAGTCGCCCTGGAACACCCGGGCCACCACCAGCTGGGCCGACGGGGCCGTCCCGGCCACACCCACGCCGTTGTCCTTGCTGGCGGCCGCGATGCCGGCCACGTGGGTGCCGTGGCCGTTCACATCCTGGCCGCCTCCGGCCGCGCACTCCGCCGCGTTGCCGTTGGTGGAGATGCAGCCGGCGTTGGCCACCACCTTGCCCTGCAGGTCCTGGTGGTTCAGGTCCACGCCACTGTCGATGAGCCCGATCCTGACGCCGGCGCCGGTGGAGGCCTCCCACGCCGACGGCAACCCGATCTTCACCGGGCCCCACTGGCGGTCCCAGTACGGGTCGTTGGTGGCCGACGCCGGCCCCGCCGCGGCCAGCGGCAGAGCCGCCGCCACGGCGGTGGCGAGGACGCGCGGGAAGGCACGAGGCGGCGGCGGCATGGAGTGCCATGATCGCGCGCCGCCAGCGCCTTCCGGCACCGGCCGGCCCCACGCGCCGGCCCCCCGTGGGCGCCTACGGTGGACGGCACGAACCAGAGGAGGTCGACATGCCGGTACGCACGTCCGATGCCCAGTGGAACGGCCCGCTCAAGAGCGGCAACGGCACCATGCGCTTCGGGGGCGGGGCGTGGGAGGGCCCCTTCACCTTCGACACCCGCTTCGTGAACGAGGAGGGGGCCACCAATCCCGAGGAGCTGATCGCGGCCGCGTTCGCGGGCTGCTACTCCATGGCCCTGGCCGGGGACCTGGGCGCGGCCGGCCACGAGCCCACCGCCATCCGCAGCTCGGCCTCGGTCCACCTCGACAAGAGCGACACGGGATTCACCATCACCTCGATCGACCTGCGCACCGAGGCCGAGGTGCCGGGCATCGAGGAGGACGAGTTCCAGGGCATCGCCGACGGCACCAAGCGCAACTGTCCCGTGGCCCGTCTCCTCACCGGCGCCGCCGTCAGCCTGGAGGCCAAGCTCATCTGAGGTCGGGGCCGGCGCCGTAGCACCTGGCGATGCGCGCCACCCCAACCCACATCGCCCCTGACGTGGCCGGTGCCATAGCGGCGGCCACCCCGGCCCGGCGTCGGCGGCTCTTCTCCGAGCTGGTGGACAGCGGCCGCTTCTGCCGCGACACGCCCCTCGGCGGGATCCTGCACGGGCGCAGCGTGTCGCTGCGCGAGATAACCGATGGCGACAGCCTGCACGTGTGCGTCGACGAGTCGGGCCGCATGTCGGTCCACGTCGACCGCTTCTCCCCGGTGGCGGGGGCCTGCCCGGACGGCCGGTGCCGGTACTCGCTGCGGGCGGCGGTGGCCCACGTGGTCGCCCACGTCGCCGCCCAGCTGCGCCGGCTGGCCACCGGCGCCCGGGGCCGCCACCGCTGCCGGCTCGAGTGCGAGCTGGTGGAGGTCGACGAGGCGGCGCCGGTGCGGTGCCATCCCTCCGGGCAGGAGTGGGCCGAGCTGGAGCCGGCCGGCCCGGCCCCGCTCCAGCTCGTCATGGGCTGCGGGGCGGGGGCCGGCGAGGGCGAGGGGTGTTCACACCACCAGGCCGGGTAGGAACCCTCACAGTCGAACAGGAGGAGAGACCCCATGGCCGCCGAGCCCGTGCTTCGTACCGACGGCAACAGCATCACCCTCCCCGGCGGAACGGCGCCCGACGCCCCCCTGCTGCCGGGCGGCACGCCGGCGCCGATGCCCGAGCCGGCCCCCGACGTGGTGGACCCCACGCCGGCCAGCCCCCCGCTGATCCCGGACGCCCCCCGCAAGCCCGAGCCGCTGGAGCGCCCGCCCCAACCAGTGGGTTTAGGAGTGGAGCAGACGGCGTAGCGCCGAGTACACCGTCTCCAGCTCGGCCCGGTGGACGCGCTCGTCTGCGGCGTGGGCCACGGCGGGGTCGCCCGGCCCGAAGTTGGCGGCGGGGATGCCCCGGGCCGAGAAGAAGGCCACGTCGGTCCACCCCAGCTTGGCCCGGGGCGGCTCCGCGGCGCCCCCCACCAGCCCGGCCAGCAAGGGGTGGGTGAGCGACGGCGCCGCCCCGTCGGCGAAGTCCACCAGCTCCAGGGTGTCGCCGGCCGCCTCGTCGAGGGCTGGGGCCAGGAACTGGCGCAGGTGGACCATGGCCTCGGCGCTGTCGCGATCGGGGGCGTACCGGTGGTTGAGCTGGACCACGGCCCGGTCGGGCACCACGTTGCCGGCCACGCCGCCCCCCACCTTCACCGCCGAGAGGGCCTCGGCGAACTCGCAGCCGTCGAGGACCGGCCGCCGGCCCGTGTAGGCCGCGACCCGCTCCAGGAGCGGGGCCAGGCGGTGGATGGCGTTGCGGCCCGTCCACGGGCGGGCGGTGTGGGCCCGCCGGCCGCCCAGGGCCACCTCGATGCGGAGGGTCCCCTGGCAGCCCGCCTCGATGCGGGCGCCGGTGGGCTCGGCCAGCACGGCGGCATCGCCCTCCACCAGGTCGGGCCGCTCGGCCAGCAGCCGCCGCAAGCCGTTGAAGCGGGACTCCACCTCCTCGCACTCGTAGAAGACGAAGGTCACGTCCGCGGCCGGCTGCGCCACCGTGCGGGCCAGTTCGAGGATCACCGCGCAGCCCGACTTCATGTCGGCCGCGCCGATGCCCCACAGCACGTCGCCCTCCAGCCGGGCGCGTTCGTTGCCGTTGGGCGGCACGGTGTCCAGGTGGCCGGCCAGGACAAGGCGAGCGGAGCGGCCGAGGTGGGTCCGGGCCACCACGTTGTGGCCCAGCCGGTCCACTCGCAGCCAGGGCGTGCCCCGCAGCACGGCCTCCACATGGCCGGCGATGGCCTCCTCGTGGTGGCTGACGGATGGGATGTCGACCAGTTCGGCGGTGCGGGCCAGCAGGTCTGTGCCCAGCGTCACGTGGCCACGCCGTGCTCGCGCAGGATCGACTCCAGCTTGAGCTTGTCGTGCTCCTCGCCCTCGGCCAGGGTCTTCAGCACCAGCACGCAGGGCAGGCCGAACTCCCCTCCGGCGAACTCCTTGCGGCGGGTCCCCTGGATGGCGATGGCCCGGTCGGGGATGACACCCCGCCCCACCTCCCGGCCCGTCTGCACGTCGTACACCGGGATGGACGACGACAGGATCACGCCGGCGCCCACCTTGGCGCCGTTGCCCACCCGGGCACCTTCGACGATCATGCAGCGGCTGCCGATGAAGGCGTCGTCGCCGATCATGACGGGGGCGGCCTGGGGCGGTTCGAGCACGCCGCCCACGCCGACGCCGCCGGACAGGTGGACGTTGGCCCCCACCTGGGCGCACGAGCCCACCGTGGCCCAGGTGTCCACCATGGTGCCGGCCCCCACACGGGCCCCGATGTTGACGTAGCTGGGCATCATCACCACGCCGCGCTCGAGGAACGACCCCCAGCGGGCGGAGGCGCCCGGAACCACCCGCACGCCGGCCGCCTCCCAGCCCTTCTTCAGCGGGATCTTGTCGGCGTACTCGAACGGGCCCAGCTCGATGGTCTCCATGGCGGAGAGCTTGAACAGCAGGAGGATGGCCTGCTTGAGCCAGATGTGGACGGTGACCTCGCCGGTGCCAGCGTCGACCTCTGCCACCCGAGCCTCACCGGCGTCCAGCAGGCCCACCGCCTCGTGGACCGGGCCGGCGGCGTCGGGGTCGCCCGGCTCCAGCTCGGCCCGGCGGGCCCACAGCTCGTCGATGGTGGAGCGTAGGTCGGCGATGGCGGGGAGGCTACCTGCTGGCCATACTCGGGCCCGTGCCCGAACCCCTCCAGGAGCTGTCCCGCCGCCTCGACCGCATCGAGCAGCTCCTGCGCAGCCGGCCGTCCGCCCCGGTGGGCACCCCCGAGGTGCGCTCGGCCCGCAGCATCGCGGCCCGACTCGACGACGTGTGGCTGGCGGTGACCGAGGGCAACGAGCGGGTCGTGGC
>JBOGHQ010000158.1:0-8082 GCA_050744785.1 Acidimicrobiales bacterium
GGCCTGGATGCGGCGGGCGGCCCCGGTCCGGACCAGGCCGGTGAGCACCTCGCCCCGCGCCTCGTCGCCGAGGTCGTGGGCCACCTCGACCCGCTGCCACGGCCCCCACTCCCCACCGGCCCCGGCCGTGCGCACCTCCACCGGGGCCGACTCGTCGCCCCGAAAGCGCACGCCCAGGTGGGTGGCCTCGAAGGGCACGGTGACAGCCCGGGCCATGGGCACGGTAAGGCCGGCCACAGGGACGCGGAACGTGAGTGGCGCCGGGGCCGGGAGCTCCCGAAGGCGCAGCTCCGGCGCGCTCCAGGCCATCCGCACCGGCACGATGGCGGGAGCGGCGGCCAGCACGGTGGCGGCGGCCAGGACCAGGAGAAGACGGCGAGCCAGCGGTACCACGGGAGGAAGAGCCTGGCACCTGGCGGGATAGCTTGCCCGTCATGGGTGTTTCGCCGGCCCGGCTGTCCGAGCTGCTGGCCCGAGCCAGCCGGGCCGTGGAGGAGGGCATCGTGCCCTCTTGCCAGGTGGCGGTGGGGCTGGGCGGCGAGGTGATCGCCTTCGAGGCCTTCGGCGACGCCACCACCGAGACCCGCTTCTCCGTGTTCTCCTGCACCAAGCCGATCGTGGCCGCGGCGGTCTGGGTCCTCCTCGGCGACGGCCGGCTGGAACTGACCCTGCCGGTGGCCGAGTACGTGCCCTCCTTCGCCACCCTCGGCAAGGAAGTGGTGACGGTCGAGCAGGTGCTGCTCCACACCTCCGGCTTCCCTCACGAGACGCTGCTGCCGCCGGAGTGGAACACCCGGGAGGGCCGGCTGGGCGCCTTCGCCGGCTGGAAGCTGGCGTGGGAACCGGGGACCGCCTTCGAGTACCACCCCACGTCGGCGCACTGGGTGCTGGGCGAGCTGCTGGAGGCGGTGGAGGGCCGCGACTTCCGCCGGGTGGTCCACGACCTGGTGGTGGGGCCGGCCGGCCTGCCGCCCATCCTGGGGCCGGCCGCAGCCGCCCAGGAGGACATCGCCCTCATGGAGGTGCGGGGGGAGCCTGCCTCCCCTGACGAGCTCGAGGCCGCCATCGGCGTGCGGGAGCTGCCCAGCTCGGAGGTGACCGACGCCCACCTGCTGGCCTTCAACCTCCCCGAGGTGCGCGAGGTGGGGTTGCCCGGGGCAGGGGCCATCATGAGGGCCTCGGACCTGGCCCAGTTCTACCAGCGCTTCCTCCACGACCCCGACGGCATCTGGCGCCCGGACGTGCTGGCCGACGCCACCGGCAAGGTGCGCAACTCCTTCAGCGACCCGTTGTTCTCGCTGTCCGCCAGCCGGACCATCGGCCTGGTGCTGGCCGGCGGGGACGGCATGGGCTTCCTCCGGGGGATGGGCTACTCGGTGTCGGAGCGGGCCTTCGGCCACAACGGGGCAGCCGGGCAGGTGGCGTGGGCCGACCCCGCCACCGGCCTGTCGTTCGCCTATACGACCAACGGGATCGACGCCAACGTCATCCGCCAGTTCCGCCGGGGCCTGTCGCTGTCCACCCGGGCCGGCGAGCTGACCCGCGGCTGAGAAGGATCAGGCCGGCGTCACCTGGGCGGTGCAGAAGGCACACCGGACCGCGGCCCGGGGGATGGAGCTCAGGCACTCCGGGCAGTCCCGGGTGGGGCTCTCCACGTCGGGCTCGGTCTTGCGCCGGGCCATGAGGGCGTTCACCGGTTGCACCACAAAGAAGAAGATGGCGGCCGCGATCGCCACGAAGGAGATCAAGGTGTTCAGGAAGTTGCCATAGAGGAACGTGCTGTCGTTGATCGTGAAATGCAGCGTGGAGAAGTCGGTGGACCCGAAGATGCCGATGACGGGCGTGATGAGGTTCTCGACGAACGCGTTCACGACCCGGCCGAAGGCGGCGCCCAGGACCACGGCCACGGCCAGGTCCACGACGTTCCCGCGGAGCAGGAAGGTCTTGAACTCCTTGAGCATCGGGACGGCTCGCTTGAGCATCGTTGCCTCCGTTCGGTTGCCGCTGGTCGGGACGGCGAGAGCCTTCCACGCCGCGGCGCCTCCGGGCCGGATCGATGAGCGATTGTGAGCGGTTCCCCACCCGAACCTAGAGTTCGGCCGTGCACGGCGCCGAGGCGACCCGTTGAGGGCGTCCACCCTGCTGGACCGGCTCCGGCGCATGAGCGCCCCGCCCGTGCCCGGCGCGGCGCCGCCCGCCCCGCCCGGGCCCGGGCCGTGGCCCGAGGACAGTTACACCGTGGCCACCGCCGAGGTGGTGCAGTTCTTCGGTGACGAGGGGATCGATCTGCGGGGCACCGCCCTGGCCGACATCGGCTGCGGCGACGGCGTCATGGACCTGGGCATGGTCCACCACGCCGAGCCGTCCCTGGTGGTGGGCTACGACATCAACGCGGTGGACACCGCGTCCCTGCTGGCCCGGGCCCGGGCCCGGGGCGTGGCCGGCGCCGAGCTGCCGGCCGAGCTGCGGTTCGAGGTGTGCGGCGACACCACCCTCCCGGCCGCCGACCACACCTTCGACCACGTCTTCTCGTGGTCCGCCTTCGAGCACGTCCTCAGGCCCCTGCCGGTGCTCAAGGAGGCCCACCGCGTCCTCAAGCCCGGTGGCTTCCTCATGATCCAGCTGTGGCCCTTCTACCACTCCAAGCACGGGTCCCACCTCTGGGACTGGTTCCCTGACGGCTTCGCCCAGCTGCTCTACGACCCGGCCGCGGTGGAGGGCCACGTCCTGGCCCATCCCGACCAGGGGCCGGCCTGGACCGACGCCCTGCTGGGCGCCTTCCGCGAGCTCAACAGGATCACCCTGGACGACCTCCACCGGGCCCTGCTGGGCGCCGGCTTCGACGTGGTGAAGCTCCAGCTGCTGACCGAGACGTTCCACATCCCCGAGCCGCTGGCCCACCTGCCCCTCAGCCTGCTCGGGACCTCCGGCGTCAAGCTGCTGGCCGCGCCCCAGTGACACCGCACCGCGCCGTCGTGGCCGCGGTGTTCGCTGGCGACCAGCCGGGCGCCTTCGCCCCCACCGTGGCGTCGCTGCGCCGGTCCGAGCCCGACGTGGTGATCGTGGTCGGCGGTCCCGACCTCGGCGCAGTGGCCCCGCTGGTGGGCTTCGGCGCCCGGGCCGTGCAGGCCGAGTCGGCATCGGCCCTGGTCAACCGGGTGTGGGACGAGCACCGCGGCCACGTCCTGGCCGTCACCGACACCGCCGTGTTCCCCACCGGCCTGCTCGGCCCGGCTGCGGCCATGGTGGACCAGGACCTGCGCGTGGCCACCGTCTCGTTCTTCAGCAACGCCGCCTCGTTCCTGAGCTTCCCCCACCGCAACACCGCCGCCTCCCACCAGGTGGAGAGCTTCGACGAGGAGTCGATCACCCGCACCCTGCGGGAGACGGCGCCGGACCAGCAGCCCGCCCCGATCCCCTTCGCCACCGGGCCGGCCGTGCTGCTCTCGTCCTTCGCGCTGTCGGCCGTCGGCCCCCTCTCCGACGTGGGGGAGCTGCGGCCCCTCCTCGCCATCGCCGACTTCAGCCTGCGGGCGCGCCGCAAGGGCTTCCTCGACCTGGTGGACCCGTCCACCTTCGTGGCCCGGCCGTATGACCTGAACCCCGTCCAGGACACCTGGCTGGCCGATCCCGAGCGCCGGTGGCTCCTGGGCCAGCATCCGTTCTACGAAGGCATCCTCGACGAGCAGTCGCTGTCGGACACCTCCGCCCTGGCCACCGTGTTCGCCGCCAGCCGGGCCAAGGTCATGGGGCTGCGGGTCCTCGTCGACGGCTCCTGCCTGGGGCCCAAGGAGATGGGCACCCAGGTGCAGACCATCTCCCTCCTGGCCGCCCTGTGCCGCCGCCCCGACGTGGAACGGGTCTGCGTCTCCCTGGCCACCGACATCCCCCGTTACGCCACGGCCGTGCTGTCCGACCCGAAGGTGGAGGCCCGCTACGTCCCCGACGGCGACGTCACCGGGTTCGGCTCGGTCGACGTGGGCCACCGCCCCTTCCAGCCGGTGACGGCCCTGCACCCCTCCTGGTACAAGGTCTCGGCCCGCACCGCCGTCACCATCCAGGACCTCACCTCCTACCACGTGGGCATCTACCACGCCTCCGAGGACGTGTGGCTGGCCCACCGTGAGGCCATGCGGCAGGTGGCGGCCACCGTGGACGGCGTCATCGCCATCTCCCGCGACGTGCAGGGCCATCTGGCCCTCGAGCGCCTCCCCGTGGAGGCGGAGCGGGTGTCGGTGGTGGAGAACGGCACCGACCACCTGCACGGCAACGAGGCGGAGGCCGCCCCCCGGGAACTGCTGCTGCGGAGGTTCGTGGCCGGACAGTTCGCCGTGGTCCTCGGCACCAACTACGCCCACAAGAACCGGGAGATCGCCATCGACGTGGTCACCGAGCTGCGCCGCCGGGGCTATCCCCTCTCCCTGGTCCTGGCCGGCGCCGCCGTCCCCTTCGGCTCGTCGCGGGCTCACGAGGCCCGTCCCGGCGCCGAGGGCGTGTACGTCTACGCCATCCCCGACGTCACGTCTGAGGAGCGCAACTGGCTGCTGCACCATGCCTCGGTGGTGCTCTACCCCACGTCGGCCGAGGGCTTCGGGCTGGTCCCCTACGAGGCGGCCCGCTTCGGCACGCCCACCGTGTTCGTCCCCTTCGGTCCCCTGGGCGAGGTGGTGGGCCAGCTGCCGGTGAAGGCCGAGGACTGGAGCCCGGCGTCGATGGCCGACGCCGCCGAGCAACTGCTGGCCGACCCCTCCTTGGCCGCCCAGCAGGTGGAGGCGGCCCTGGCCTTCGGCGCCGAGTACACCTGGGACATCACCGCCGCCAAGCTGGTGGAGGTGTACCGCTCCCTGCTGGCCCGGCGGGCGCGGGGCATCGGCACCCCAATAGAGTGGAGCCCGTCATGAGCACCGGGACCGAGCCACGCCACCTGCGCGATGTCGCCCCCGCCGGACCTTCCACGGCGTTCGAGCACGAGCTCGACCGCCTGAGCCTGCTGCAGGCCCTCCGGGACTTCGAGGTCGCCAACACCCGGGTCACCGACCTCACCCAGCGGCTCATCACCGCCGGCGACGAGCTGGTGACCCTGCGCGAGGAGATGGAGTCGCTGCGGCGGGAGCACGAGGAGCTGCGCTCCACCCACGAGCAGATGTGCCGTTCCAAGGCGTTCAAGCTGGCCAGCCGGATCTGGGCCCTGCGCAACGCCCTGTGAGCCGGGCGCCTCACGGCGCCTCGACTACGCTCGCACCCGCATGACCGAGCAGGTTGACGACCAGGTCGAACCCAGCCGCGCCGGGGGGCGAGCGGGCCCGGAAGCCGGTGCCGGTCTCTCCACCGCCGACCGGGACACCACCGCCTGGTTCGTGGAGCACTACAAGGACGCCGCCGACCAGGTGATCGACTTCTTCGCCGGCGACAACATCAGCCTCACCGGCAAGGACGTGGCCGATGTCGGTTGCGGCGACGGGATCATCGACCTGGGCGTGGCCCACAAGGCCGAGCCCCGCTCCATGGTGGGCTTCGACATCGTCCCCACCGACGTGGCCTGGCTGGAGCGCCGGGCCCGCGACGAGGGCGTCGCCGACCTGCCCGCCTCCTTGGAGTTCCGCACCTGCGAGCCCCGCACGCTGCCGGCCGAGGACGACTCGTTCGACTTCGTCATCACCTGGTCGGCCTTCGAGCACGTCGAGGACCCGGTGGCGGTGTTCCGGGAGATCCGCCGGGTCCTCCGGCCTGGCGGCCTGTTGTTCCTCCAGATCTGGCCGCTGTACCACTCCGAGCACGGCGCCCACCTCTGGCAGTGCATCCCCGACACCTTCGTCCAGCACCTGGAGAGTGCCGAGGAGATCGAACGCCGGGTGCGGGCCGCCGGCACCCATCCCCCCGAGGTCATCGACGATTTCCTCGAGGTGTTCGCCACCCTCAACCGGGTCAGCCTCGACGATCTCCAGCGGGCCATGCTGGCCGCCCAGCTGCGGGTGGGGAAGCTGGAGATCCAGTCGGAGTGCGTGCACATCCCGCCCCAGCTGGCCCGCCGCTCGCTGTCCCTGCTCGGGATCTCGGGCGTCAAGCTCCTGGCCGCCCCGGGCTAGCGATCGTCCCTCGCCCCGACCAGCGGTTCTGGTCCCGAAAACGGGTCCGTCCCGGTACCGCTTTCGGGACCAGAACGGCTCTGTGGCGGGCTCAGACCCGTTGGGGGTAGCGGTAGCGGTCCTCGAACGGGACCGTGGCCGACCAAGCGGCGGTCATCTGGTCGGCCCACGCGCCCCGGTCGGACACCGTGACGTGCTGAGGAACGCCGCCGAAGATGTCGTGCATGGTCTGGACCACGCGGTCGTCGTGGATCGTGACCGGCATCTCGAAGCCGCACCACTGGACGCGGATGACACCGGAGCGGCCGTCGGGATCGGCCAGGACCCGGACCCGCTCGCCGGGCGGCCCCACCGGCACGGAGGAGGATTCCACGTCGTAGCCCAGCCGGCCGGCGGCCCGGAACACGATGCGCAGCACGGCCCGGTGGATGATCTGGGGCAGCACGCCGGCGTCGAAGAAGGTCCGGAGGTCGTCCCGGTAGGAGGGATAGCGCAGGTCGATGATCCGCTCGTGCTCCTGCACCGTGGTCTCCTTGGCGGCCAGCATGCCGGCGCCCGAGGTGGAGGCGCTGCCGAGGTGGTACACGAAGGTGGACGGCGCCACCGCGGCCCGGTACCCGAGGGCCCGGCTGCGCAGGCACCAGTCGACCTCCTCGCAGTAGCCCCGCCCGTAGACGGGGTCGAACAGACCCACGTCGGCGGCCACGGCCCGGGGGATGAGCAGGCAGAACCCCACACCGGTGGGGACGTCGAGGGCGAAGGGGCCGAACTCCGCCTCCAGCTCGACCGAGATCCAGTCCACCACGTCTTGGCGGCGGAGCAGCCCGGTGGTGTCCATGTTCGGGAGGGAGAAGGCCGAGGCGTTGTTGGACCACGCCGTGACCGAGCCGATCCTGGGGTTGGTCTCGACGACGCGGATCATGGCGCCGATGAGGTTCAGCGGCAGCACCACGTCGGAGTTCATCAGCAGGACGTAGTCGTACCCCCGGGCCAGGGCCAGCGACAGGGCCAGGTTCATGTTGCGGGGGATGCCGAGGTTTCGGGGCGAGCGGTAATAGGCGAAGTCCAGGGTCTCGCACTGGCCCTGGAGCTCCTCGCTCCAGCCCTGGTCGGGGCTGCAGTCGTCCAGCACCACGACGTCGACGTCGCGATGGCCCACCCGGGCGCCGGCGGCCGAGTGCAGGCAGGCCGGCACGAAGTCCCGCCCGTTGTAGGCCAGGATGGCCAGGAGCACCTTCTGTCGCCGCACCACACGAGCATTGTCGGGCTGCCACCGGTTGCACAAGCCACTCCCGCCGATTGCCGCCGCCGGCCCGTGCTGCCGTAGGCTCCCGCCCGCCCACGAGTCGCCAGACCCCGACGGGAGGGCCCGGACATCACCACCGCCGAGCAACAACAGCCCACCACCGCTCCCGCCGACCACGAGCTGCCGTGGCCCGGCGACGAGCTGGTCAGCCGGGTGGCGGGCGGGCTCGACCGGGCCGCCTTCTACGAGTCCGGCCGGCAGTCGGTCCGCGACATCGAGGCCGTGCTGGCCGTCATGGGGCGCAGCATGTCGTCCTACCGGCGCATCTACGACTTCGGGTGCGGCTGCGGGCGCATCCTGCTCTGGCTGGGCCACCTGAGCGAGACCAGCGAGGTGTACGGCTCGGACATCGACGCCCGGGCCGTCCGCTGGGCCCAGGAGCAGTTCCCGTGGGCCCAGCTCTCCGTGAACCAGCCGCTGCCGCCCCTGGAGCACCCCGACGCCTCCTTCGACCTGGTCTACAACCACAGCGTCTTCACCCACATCGACGAGCAGTACCAGGACCTGTGGCTGGCCGAGCTGCGCCGCGTCACCAAGCCGGGCGCCAACCTGCTCCTGAGCGTCCACGGGGAGAACGCCTTCTTCGAGTACGAGGCGGCGTCGCGCAACGCCGGCGGCAACCCCCAGCTGGTACGGGACCAGCTGGCGTCCGAGGGCATCGCCTTCATCCGCGAGGACCCGTGGGTCGGC
>JBOGHQ010000159.1:0-3199 GCA_050744785.1 Acidimicrobiales bacterium
CGGCGCCCGGGTCGGTCCGCACCAGTCCGATGCCCCCTGCAGGGACATGCCGGTCGCGAAGAGCCGCTGGATCACCGTGTCGTGGAGGTCGCGGGCGATGCGCTCGCGGTCCTCAACCAGTGCCAGCTCGTGCAGCCTGTTGTGCAGCCGGGCGTTCTCGATGGCCACGCCGGCCGCCGCCGCCAGCCCCACGACCAGTTCCTCGTCGACGTCGGTGAACACCTCCGCCGATCTCTTGTCGGTCAGGTACAGGTTGCCGAACACCTGGTCCCGCAGGCGGACGGGGACGCCAAGGAACGAGCGCATGGGCGGATGGCTGGGTGGAAATCCGTAGCTGTCGGGGTGCTCGGTGAGGTCAGGCAGCCGGAGAGGCTTTCTACCGAGTGGGGGCGGGGAGGATCGAACTCCCGGCGCACAGATTAAAAGTCTGTCGGTCTACCACTGACCTACGCCCCCGGGGAGGACGCACCAGGGTAGGCGGACTCGTTCAGGACCAGAACGAGAGTGGGGGCTCGACAGCTAGCGGCGTCCCCGGGCCAGACCGGCCCGCCTGTCGAAGACACCGTAGGGGTAGAGGGGGGTGCGGCGGCGAGTGGGGGCGGCGGGGACCCGGACCGGGATCAGGCGGGCAGTCGTGGGCCCGAGCACGTCGCCGAGCAGGCTGTCCAGCCGGCGCAGGTACTCGTTGATGGCACGATGCTCCATACCGGGACCATCGGCGCGCCGGCCACGAACCTGAGCCAACAGGGACGTTGGCCGCGCCTTGTCAGGTAAGGAGGAGGATGAGGATGATGATGAGGATGAGGGTGCCGACCCCGATGTACACGCTGGCCTCCTTCTCGACGATGAGCGATCCGTTTGACGTGCCGGACCGTCCCCGTTCCCCTGGGGTGCCAAACCTGGTACGGCGGGTATGGGCAGGGCGATGGGAGCAACAGGGCCGGGTGTCGTGTTCGATCTCGACGGCACCCTCGTGGACAGCAACTACCTCCATGTCATCGCCTGGTCGCGTGCCTTCCACGAGGCCGGCTGCTGGGCGCCGACGGCGAAGATCCACCGCATGGTGGGCGTCGGGTCCTCGCTGTTGGTGAAGGAGGTGCTGGGCGGCGAGGCACCGGTGGAGGAGGTGGCCAAGGCCCACGGTCGCCAGTTCGACCGGCTCAAGCCCGAGTTGCGGGCCTTCCCCGAGGCGCGGGAGCTGCTGGAGGACGTGGCCGCACGGGGGGCCCGCGTGGTGCTGGCCACATCGTCGCGGGAGGAGGACGTCGAGGCACTGGTGGCCACCTTCGGCGCCACCGACGCCATCGCCGCCACCACCGCAGGAGCCGACGTCGAGGAGGCCAAGCCGGAGCCCGACGTGCTCGAGGTGGCCATGGAGAAGGGAGGCGTGGACCCGCAGAGCGCCGTCCTGGTGGGCGACTCGGTGTGGGATGTGGAGGCGGCCCGGCGGGCCGGCATCCCCTGCGTGGCCGTCCTCACGGGCGGCACCTCCCGAGCGGAGCTGGAGGAGGCCGGCGCGGCGGCGGTGTACCGGGACGTGGCCGACCTGCGGGCCCACCTGGACAGCAGCCCCCTCGAGGCCCTGCTGGCGACCTGAGGTCCTGAGGGCCGGCGTTTCCCCCCACATGGGCCAGGGAACATCGGGGCCATGCTGACGTTCTTCATCGTCCTCGCCGTGCTGATGGTCCTCCTCTTCGCCCTGGGGCAGTGGCAGGCCGGTCCTCGCCGAAGGGTCATCTACGATCGGGACATCGTCGCCCGGCGCCGGCCCGAGGTGATCGAGGAGGTGGTCGACGACGACCCCTATCCCGTGGCCCGCAGCCGCCGCGTCGTACGGCGCCGGCGCACCTACTGAGCGGCTCGCCCGCCGTCCGCTGACCGGGGGGGCCCGCCGCCCTGGTTGAGCACTTCGCCGGCCGGTTGCACGCCGGCAGGGTCCTGGCCCGGCTGCTGACCTCTCACCAGGGGCGGCCGGGGCTGCTGGTGCTCGGCCTGCCGCGGGGCGGCATGCCGGTGGCAGCCGTGGTGGCCGAGCACCTGGAGGCGCCGCTCGACGCCTTCCTCGTGCGCAAGCTGGGCGTCCCGGGGCGGGAGGAGCTGGCCATGGGTGCGGTGGCCAGTGGGGGCGTGCGGGTGCTCAACGACGACGTGATACGGAACCTGGCCATCCCCCCACATGTCCTGGCCGCCGCCACGGCGGCCGCCGAGGGGGAGCTGCGGCGCCAGGAGGCCCGCTACCGCGGCGACCGCCCGCCGGTCGACGTCGCCGGCCGCTCCGTGATCGTCGTGGACGACGGCCTGGCCACCGGCTCCACCATGCGGGCCGCGGTGGCCGCCCTGCGCCTCCTGGAGCCGGCCTCGGTGACCGTGGCCGTCCCCACCGCCCCCCGCCAGACCGTGGCCCGCCTCCGGGACGAGGCCGATGAGGTGGTTGCGGCCAGCCAGCCGGAGCCGTTCCTGGCCGTGGGCTACTCCTACGACGACTTCGCCCCCACCACCGACGAGGAGGTGCGCCGGCTGCTGGCCCCACGCCGCTGACGCCCGGCGGTTTCGTGAGCCCGGCGGGCGGGAAGGCACCAGCGGGGGGCACGGGGCGGACCGCCGACGTGGAGGGAGGAGCACCCATGCTCCAGTGCACCCAGACCGCCGCGATGAGTCTCCAGCAGCTGCGTCGCAGCCAAGGGGTCCCCGATACCTTCGGGGTCCGGGTCTTCGCGGCGGAGACGCCCGAGGGCGAGGCCGCCCTGGCCATCGGCTTCGCCGACCGGCCGGCCGAGGGCGACCAGGTGGCCGAGCAGCACGGCACCCAGGTCTTCGTGGCCCAGGAGGTGGCCGCCGAACTGGACGAGGTGGAGCTGGACATGGTCCCCGACGTGTCCGGGAACGGCAACCAACCCAGCCAGCTGGTGCTGCGGAGCCGGCCGGAAACGGCCGGCTGAGCCACCCGGGACAACCCCTTCGGCGAGGCGGCGGCATGCCGGGGCGGCCCGGGTCGAGGTCGCTCCCTGAGCCCCTCGTCATCGCGTTGACCTGGCTGGCCGACGCCGGCGAGTTCATCTTCGGGCGGCTGCGCCACTACGGCGGCGGTCCCCTCCAGCGCAGCGCGTCGGCGACCGGGCCCACCCGCGCCGCCCTCGTGGCCGCGGCCGGCGCGGCGGGTCGCAGTGCGGCGCACGCCCGGCAGCGCCTGGCCGTGGCC
>JBOGHQ010000160.1:0-2523 GCA_050744785.1 Acidimicrobiales bacterium
GCCCCCACCGGGTCGGCTGCCGGCTGGTCATGATCCTGCTCTCCCAGCACGGCTGTTCGGCGGCCCAGATCGCCGGCCTGCTCGGCTGCGATCCCTCCACCGTCCGCCGCTGGATCCACCGCTACCACCAACACGGCGTCGGTGGATTGTGCGACCGACCCCGAGCGGGCCGACCCCGCCTTGGCAGCCCATGGCTGGGCGAGCGCCTCCTGCGGCTGCTGGCCCAGCCCAAGGCGTGGACGATCGGCCGGCTGTGGTCCCAGCTCGGCCGCCCAGCCATCAGCCAGCAGACCCTGCGCCGCCGCGTCGGTGAGGTCGCCGCCTGGCGGCGGCCCCGGCTGGTCGCCAAGAGCGACCCCGACCGCGACCAAGTCCTTGCTGAACTGCACCAGCACCTCGGCACCCTGCCCGAGGGTGCGGTGGTGCTGGCCGAGGACGAAACCCATATCAACCTGCTGCCGTGGGTGCGGGCCACCTGGATCACCAAAGGCCGCCGCCAGCAGGTCATGACGCCCGGCACCAACCGACGCCGGACCATCTTCGGCGCCGTCGACCTGCGCACCGGCCGCTTCTTCTACCAGGTCACCCGCAAGGCCGTCAGCGCCAGCTTCATCGCCTTCTGCGAGCAACTCCTGGCCGCCTACCCGGCCGCGCCACAGGTGGCGATGGTCTGCGACAACGTGATCATCCACCACTCCAAGATCGTCGGGCGGTGGCTGGCCGCCCATCCGCGGCTGCTGGTGCTGCACGGGGCGCGCTACAGCCCCCACGACAACCCGGTCGAGCGCATCTGGGGTGCGCTCAAGGCGTGGCTGGCCAACTCACCGACGCTCACCATCCAGGGCCGCGTCCGCCAGGTCCATGCCTACTTCCGCCAGCGCAGCCCCACCCAGATGCTGGCCACCGCCGCGCCCCACAGTTCACCGTGGCTCCCCGAAGGTTACGTGCAGAACTTCAGGCAGGCCGCTTAGGCGGAGCCCACCCGCTGGGCGCCGGTGTCGCCGAAGGCCACCGTCACGGTGAGCTCGTCGGTACCGCGGACCACGCGGAGGGTGAGGGTCTGGTCCTCGCCGACCTGGTCGAGGACCTCGTACAGCTCGTCGGCGTCGGTGACCGGCCGACCGCCGGCCTCGACCACCAGGTCGCCGGTGCGCAGGCCGGACCGGTCGGCCGGGCCGCCGTCCTCGACCACCCGGACCAGCAGGCCGTCCCGCTCGGGCAGGCCGACGGCGCGGCGCAGCTGCCTCGCCACCCGGGCGGGGGCGATACCGACCCCGAGCCGGGGGCGCACGGTGGCCTCGCCCCGGCCGAGGGCGTCAAGGCGCTGGCGCAGCTCGGCGTCGGCCGGCAGGGCCAGGTAGAAGCCGTCGCCCAGGCGGTTGGTGTTGAGGCCGAGGAGGCGGCCCCCACCGTCCACCACCGCGCTGCCGGACGACCCCTTGGGCAGCGGGGCGGTGTGCTCGAGGCTGCCGGTGATGCGCCGGCCCCGAGGGCCGCGGAAGGCCTGGTCGAGGGAGGACACCAGGCCGAACGACACGCGCACCTGGCCCCCGGGCCCGGCCGCCACCGCGAAGACGGCGGCGCCGGGCCGGGTGCCGCCGGAGGCCAGCTCGAGGGGCGTGACGCCGGCCGTGTCCACGGACAGCACGGCCAGGTCACCGTCGACGTCCACGCCGGCGGCCCGGCCCGTCTCCTGGCGGCCGCCGGCGAAGGTGACGGTGGCCTCCGGCCCACGCAGGTTGTGGGCGTTGGTGACCACCACCCCGTCCCGCACCACCACGCCGGCCCCCCGGCCACCGCCCCGGCCGATGCGCACCACGGCCGGCCCTACCCGGGCCGCCACCTCCGCCGCCGCCTGCTCCAATTCCTCCAGCACGCCCATTCGGTGACCTCCACTAGTGACTAGCAAGTCGCTAGTTGCTAGCGTACACCCATGCAGCCACAGGGCGCCGGCGGGCGCGGGCCGGGACCGGCCAAGATGGCGCCCATGCCCTCGCCACCGCCGGACTCCCCCCTGGAGCGGGCCGTGGCCCGGGTGGGCGACCGCTGGAGCCTGCTGGTCGTCTCCGCGCTCCTCGACGGGCCCCGGCGCTTCGGCGAGCTCCAGGAGGCCGTCCCCGCCATCACCGCCACCGTGCTCAGCCAGCGCCTCAAGCACCTGGAGCGGGAGGGCGTGGTGGTGGCCCGCCCCTACTCGTCACGACCGCCCCGCTTCGACTACCAGCTCAGCGCGGCCGGCCAGGAACTGGCCGGCGCCCTGCGCCTGCTCGAGCAGTGGGGTGCGGCCGGCGACGATGGCGATGCCCTCCGCCACGCCACCTGTGGCACCCCCCTGGAGCCCCGCTGGTGGTGCCCCACCTGCCAGCGCCCCGCCGAGGACGGGAGCGAGGGCGGCGAGGACCTCTCCTACGCTTGAGCCGACATCGACCCCGGCCCGGGCGGGAGGGCAGCCCCACCGCGATCGTCGCCGCCTTCCTGGCCACCTCGCGCCTCGCACGGAGGGCTGCGTCAGCCGTCGGCGGC
>JBOGHQ010000161.1:0-13104 GCA_050744785.1 Acidimicrobiales bacterium
GCCGTCCCGCAGGGACCGCAGCGAAGCGGAGGGCCTTGACGCCGGCGGGCATGCCGGAGCAGACCATGGACCTCGCCCGCCAGCTCTGCTGGCGGGCTTATTCGCGCCCTTGCCTTTCAGGCCCAACCGGCTTTGGTCGTTCGGTCGTCAGGGCCCCAGGTGCTCACGGTGAACGACGCTCATGTGCTCAACGAGGCTGTCCGGCAACAGCTGCTCCGTCGTCACGTCACCGTGTTCGAGGATCGGGAGCGGTCTCACAACGTCACCAGTCTGTCCCCAGCTTTCGCGCGCTCGTCCCGGCCAGGGTGAAGACGGAGGTTGCCATTAGGCAGCCGGGCCGGAAGGAGCGCGATGCAGACAAGGAACAACAACCGGAGAGAACAAGTGAGCACCTGCGCCAAGCACCCCTGCGACGACTGCGCCATCTGCCGCGCCGGTCGCTGCTGCGCGACGGTCCAACGTGGCGCTGTCTCAACACCGCGACTGACCGCACCTCCATCGTCGTCCTGCGCACCGCCATGCGCGCTGACCACCAGGCCAGCGCCATCCAGCCTCGCCTCCGGGAGTTGGTCGACGCCCCTCTCGTGCCGGCGGCTGCTCCGGCCGGTCATGCTCCCGACCGGTCCTCTTCGTCCGCTGTCCGAGCGGCGGATGAAGACTCGCTGGCCGCACTCTCGCGCTCTGCCACCAAGGCACTCCCCTCGGCTTCCTGGGGCCGGCAGCCGTTCCGCCAGGAACGGCTTCGCGACTGGATCCCTGTGGAGGTCCGCCCATGACTCACCCCGTCCGTCTGGGCCGTTCCTCCCAGGAGAGCATGAGCATCGATCGTGTCGCCCGGGTGGTAGCCCGCACCGAGACGACCGTCACCGAGCACGAGATAGAGCTGTGGGGCGACCTGGAGATGCTGAAGGTCGACTTGGCAGCTCGGGCCAAGGCCGCCGAGCTGGCTCTGGGCAAGGACATGGAGTTGCTGGAGCAAGCCATGCAGCGGGCCAACGGCAGCCGGGTGGCCCAGGAGCTGGTACTGCGCTACCTGGAGGAGCAGAACCAGGACTTCCGCCTGCGCATCCGCCGGGCGTTCGGATCATGAGCGACCTGGAGCTGAGTCCGGGTGCAGGACGCAGGCTGCTTAGTTAGCCACCGAGCGAGAAGACGCTTCAAGTCTCGTGGCCTCAGGCCGATCTCAAATCAGGGATTAGGTTGTTAGTCCCTCCTTTGACAGGTAGTCGAGTTCCGCCCTGTCAATAGCTTGCACTTCTTCTGCGGTGACGGCGATAGATTGTGACGTCAGCTCCTCGGCAGTTGCTTGAAATATATCCTGGGAGTCGCCCACTGGCAGATATGCGTAGTAACCAGCGTTGAGCAGCATCCGCTTGTGCTTGGTCGACAGGATTTCATCGATACTTGTGTCGCTCAGTCTCTCGGATAGTCCCGGGTCAATGCTGGTCCGAATGTGGGCGATGAGACGAGTTCTATCTATGACTCTCTTGCGACCTCTACCATTGCCTTCTAGCGACCGACGCGCCCGCACACGTCCAAAGTAGTTTGTCCTGCGTTCGTATATCATGAACGCGATTACAGCAATAATCCATGCACCATACAGGTAATTGACAGCAGACATAGTTAGATTATACCTTAATTGGTCTTACTTCGGTTTACCGTGCCGGGGAGCCGTAGGATCTGGGAGAGATGACGCCCGCGGTGTGGTGGAGAAATGATCTCCGGCCCTGTGATGGTAGGTCAGCCCCAGAAGATGCAGGTGGGGTCGTCGTCGATCTCGTTGAGGAGCTGCTCGGCGGTGTCGGGCTTCGAGGTCGTCGTATCGGTTTCAGCGGCTGTTCCGGTCCAAGCCTAGCGACGCCTTGCCGGGGCAACTTGCGGAGTGCTTCGTCCTCACTGGCGTTTGCAGGACTAGCCTTCTGTCGTGCTTGAGAAGGGTAACCGTGTCCTCGTTGACGTTGGCGGTCGCTCCGAGCCGGACTTCCAGAACGGCGCACCGGCCACAGTAACGAATGTGGATCGGGGACGAGGCCTCGTCGGCGTTCGATTCGATGAGCCACAGGGCGACGAGGAGACAAGGCTCGTCTCGCTCGCTCAGGTTCAGCCACTCTAAGCGAACCGATCGTCTCGACATCGGCGTAAAGCGTCGTGACACCTGTGCTGTCGGCGCCCTAAAAGGACCGCCATCGGAGTTAGAGGCTCACGCGTTCAAGTGGGGAGCTGGTCGGCCTGTTGGCCGTCAAGAGCTTGTTCAGCCGGCCGTTCTCGGACTCCAGCTGGCGCAAACGTTTGGCATCGTCGGCCTTCACGTTCTGGGGCGCGCCAGCGGTTCCAGGTGTTGAGTGTGCTCGCCGGCGAAGCCGAAGGGGGTGGTGACGTCGCCAGGTGGAGGAGGTCTTTCGGACCGTAGGCGTCGTAGGTGACGGTGGAGTTGTTGCCCCCCGTGGGTCAACAGGCGCAGCGAGCCCAGCTGGTCGTGGTGCAGGTCGGCCGACACCCCGTCGGGGGTGACCTGCTGGAGGGGCAGGCCCTCGTCGTCGTAGATGTAGCGGGTGTGCCGCGGGCCAAATGGCGCGAACCGGCCGGCCCGCTGGCGGGCGGGCAGTAGGTCAGGCATCAAGACGAGGTCGAAGGTACCCAGGTGAAGTGATCCGTCCGTACAAGCTCGATGTTCGAGAAGCCGTGCTCGTCCGCCACTCGCCGAAACGCTTCGCTGACGACGACCACGCCGGGCAGACCGCGAGGCACGAAGATGTCGGCTCCCGCCCAGGTCGATGAGTCGATGGCGAATCCTCGAATCGAGGCGATGCCGTCGCTGAGACAATCCTCGCACTCCGGCGCTGCCGTTCTTGCGACGTCACTCCTCGCGGGGTCGAGGTTGGCGCCCTGTTGCGTGGTCTCGCCGTAGAAGTAGCGACGAGGTTGAGCGGGCTCCGCCCTCAACGTCGACGAGATCTGAACCTCCTGGAGGTCGTTTAGTCCCGTCAGGCCTTCGTCACGCATGGCGGACAAGGCGACTTCGGAAACGAGGAACTCGGAGCTGGAGGCGAACGCGAAGTCGCCAGGACGTTCCCCGTGCACGACCACCTGGGCGTGGCGAGGAGTCATCCAGCGCCGCATGCCAAGGAACCGCCCACACGTCGCGCACCTCGGTGCCTCGCCTCGTGTGATGGGTTCCGACTTGAAGAATTCGGTGTCTGAAGCGGACCCCCGACCCGGAACGAGGACATAGAACCGCTCGAAGGTCCGGTCAGAAGCCATTGGGGAACCTCTGAAGGAGGTCAGGCTGCGAGTAGCGGCCCTGAAGGAACCGCTCGAACTGAGAGGTCGTCGCGTTGGGGTTGCGTCCAAGCCAGTCGACAACCTCGGCGTCGAGCTGTCGGTGCCACGTCTGATATCCACGGTGGGCCGCGGCATCCGCACCCCGTGTGACGAATCGGGGATCACGCGGCGCGTATTGTCCGGCGAGGGTCGGGTGACCATCCAGCGCCGAAGCGATTCGTCGCGAGATGACATGGTGCTCCTGGCCCGTCGCGATCGCTCGTGCCGTGTTTGCGGCGCGAGCCGCCTTCGCCCAGTGGCCGAGCCCGCCGGTGGCGCCGCCGACGGCGCCCCAACCGGCGACGCTGCCCCAGTTGATGTCATCGAACACCCCGCAGCCGTCCCGGGCGTTGCCGTACATCTGGGTGCCGAGCTCGATGCCGCCGCCGACGAGGATCCCGATCGCGATCGGGATGCACCACGGGCACATCCCGGTCGGGTCCGTGACGTTGACCGGATCGTTCGACGCGTAGGCGTACGGCTCCCCGGTTATCTCCGACAGAGGGTCGCGGGTGAGGAACTGCCCCGTACCCGGGTCGTAGTAGCGGGCCCGCAGGTAGACGAACCCCGTTTCGGCGTCGGTGTACTCACCGGCGAAGCCGAAGGATGTGCGCGCCAGGCCGGTCGAGGACGCGAGGCTGCCGTAGGCGTCGTAGGTCGCCGTCGCCACCACGGAGCCGACGGCATCGGTCAAGGCCCGGGTGCTGCCGAGCTGGTCGTGGTGGTGGTAGAGGATCCGTCCCGACGGGCTGACTTCGGCGAGGGGGAGGTTGCCCGGGCCGTAGATGTACCTGGTCACGGAGCCGGCGGTGCCTTCGCTCAAGGGCAGCGGCAGTCCCTGGGCGAGGTCCCAGGTGAACGACGTGGTCGCCCCGGCCGTACTTCGACTCATGCGCAAGCCGTCGCCGTTGTAGGCGTAGGTCGTCGGGGTGTCGTACGTGCCGGTGACCGTGGTGGTGGCGCCGGGGGTGAGCGTCACGTACCGGCACGGCGGGGCGACATGAGCGGGAACCTGGCCGAAGCACACCTGGTATCCGCCGGCCGGCAGGTCGGTCCACACCGCCCAGTTGTTCCTGGCGATACCGTCGATCGTGATCGTGGCCGGTACCGGGGGCGACGTCTCGACCTTGATGACCCCTCGCTGGACGAAGCGGCCCTGCACTTCGGTGGTGGCACCGGCGGTGACCTCGATGCTCTGGCAGGCCGGGGTGGTGTAGCCGTCGATGTCGGTGAAGCACACGGTGTGCTCGCCGGGGGCGAACTTGACCCAGGTGAGGCCCCAGCTGTCGCGGGGGACGCCGTCGACCACGATCTGGGAGGCCACCGCCGGGTTGGTGGTGACCCGGAGGTAGCCGTGCCCGGACGGCCCGGCTGCTCCGGGGCTCGGCGTGTAGGTGCCGGTGACCTCGCGCACCGCGCCGGGGGCGAGCACCACGTCCTGGCACGGTGGGGGTGCGTGGTCGGCGACGGCCCCGAAGCACACCCGGTAGGTGCGCTCCGCCGGCAGGTCGGTCCACATGCCCCAGTCGTTGCGGGGCTCCCCGTCGACGGTGACGGTCCCCGGTACCGCCGGGCTGGTGGCCACCTTGAGGGTACCCCGCTGGAGGAATGTCCCCGCCACCGTGGTCACGCTGCCGGCCTCGACGCTCACCGTCTGGCAGTCCGGGGTGGTGTAGCCGACCACGTCCCGGAAGCACACGGTGTGCGGGCCGGGCTCGATGTTGGCCCAGGTGAGCCCCCAGGTGTCGCGGGGGACGCCGTCGACCACGATCTGGGAGGGCACGGCGGGGACGGTGGTGACGCGCAGCATGCCCGACGGGCTGGCCGGGGCGGCCGGGTGGGCCTGCGCCGAGGTGAGCCGGTTCGCCTGGTCGTAGGCGTAGGTGCTGGCCTCGCCCGCCGCCGGAGTGGCCTCGGTGCGGTTGCCGCGTGCGTCGTAGGCGAACGTGGTGGCACCCGGCGGCGGGGCCCCGCAGGCGCCGGCTGCGTCGCCGGCCACGCTCCAGCACAGCTCGTTGCCCGTGTTGAACGCCCGGCTGGCACCGGCGAAGGTGGTGGGGTTGTCGGCGTCGTCGTAGCCGTAGCGGGCGGCGTCCGCCGGTGGAGTGGCGCACGTGCCGTTCTGCCCGGCACCGGCCACCCAGCACAGCTGGTTGAGGCTGGAGTAGCCGTAGGTGTGGTCGTCGGGCGGCACGCCCGTCGCCGTCGCTGACGTCACCTGGCCCGCGCCGTCGCGCTGGTAGCCGAAGCCGGCGAAGGGCGCCGCGTCCTTGCGCAGGGCGACGTCGCGCAGCCGGTCGGCGTTGTCGTAGGTGTAGGTGTCGACCACGCCCGTGCCCGCCGGCAAGGTCCTTGTCGTCACGTTGTCGTTCTCGTCGTAGCCGAAGGTGGTCCGGTTGCCGAGCCAGTCCTCGACCCACTCCATCCGCCCGGCGTCGTCGAAGCCCCGCTGCAGCGGCGTGGCCGCCCCTGGGTAGGTGATGTCGCGCAGCTGGCCGCGCAGGTCGTAGGCGTAGTCGACGGTGGCACCGGCGACGTCCTTCGACTGCACCAGGCGGTTCAGGGAGTCCCACGTCCAGGTAGAGGTGCTGGTGACCGGGGCCGCCCCCTTGGTGACCTCGGTCATGGCGGTGCGGGGGCCGTGCGCGTCGTAGACGACATCGGTGACGTCGGGGGTGGCGGCGTCGGAGTAGGTGATCGTCTTCAGCTGATCGGCGATGTCGTAGCCGTAGGTGGTGCAGCCGAGCTTGGGGCTCGCCGAGCAGTCGCCCCCCGGGTCCTGCTCGGACAGCTGGTTCCCCGCCGGGTCGTAGCCGTAGCTGGTCGCCCGCCCCAGCGGATCCTTGGTGGTGGTGAGGCGGCCCTGGGCGTCGTAGAAGTAGGTGGTGGCGTTGCCGGCACCGTCGCGCCGGGCCTTGAGCGAGCCGTCGTCCCAGTAGTCGTTCTCGTGCCTGCTGGCATCGGCGCGCCGCACGCTGCGGAGCTGGTTGGCGGCGTCGTAGTCGTAGGTCGTCTCGTTGCCGTTGCCGTCGGTGGCGGTGCGCAGGTTGCGGTTGGCATCCCACGTCCGCGACGACGTCAAGGCCGCGCCGGGCGGGTTGGCCGTGGAGGTGGTGCGCAGGCGGTTGTCGGCGTCGTGGTCGAACGCCGTGGAGAAGCCGGCGTCGGGCGCCGGGCCCAGATTGCCACGGGGGCTGACCTCGGAGGTCCTGCGTCCCCAGCGATCGAAGGTGGCGGTGGTGCGGTGACCGAGGGGGTCGGTGACCTTCACCGGGTTGCCGTCGGCGTCGTAGTCGGACGTCCACTCCTTGTCGAGCGGGTCAACCACGGTGGTCAGATCGCCGCGGCCGTTGTTGCCGCCCCGTTCGCCATAGCGGTACTGGACCACCTGGGTCGCCTCGACGGCCGTACCGGCGGCGTTGAGTAGCGGCCGCGACTGGCGGAGGAGGCGGCACGAGCAACCGTCTGCCACCCCGGGGGCGTCGTCGTAGTCGTAGGTGGTGGTGTAGAAGCTGGCGGTGGCCCCGGGTGCGTTGCCCCGGGGGTCAGTCATGGTCTTCAGGTAGTTGTTGGCGTTGTACGTCCACGTGGTCTTGCGGCCGAGAGGATCGGTGGCGGAGGTGCGGTTGCCGGCGGCGTCGTAGGTCGCGTTCCAGACGTGGTTGTTGGGGTCGGTGACCTTGGTGCAGCCCAGGCTCACCGGGTCGTACTCATAGGTCCAGGTGGCGGCCCGGGGTGTTCCGTAGCCGTGGGTCTGCGACACGAGCACGCCGTAGTTGTAGGAGTCGAGGCGGGCGTGGGTGACGGGGTTGCCGGCGGCGTCGGCGGTGGCGGGCTCGGTGACGACGGTGGAGCCGGGCACGATCGTGTAGTCAAAGGTGGTGGTGCGCTGCAGCTGGTCGCTCTGTGAGGTCACTCGGCCGGCGTCGTCGTAGACGTTGGACACCACCTCGGGATCGGACTCGATGGGCAGGTTCGGGTCGTACTGGTTGGGCAGGCGCATCCTCGTGATGCGGTGGTTGGCGTCGTAGGCGAAGTTGGTGTGGCCGCCGGTGACGTCGACGACCTCGGTGAGATCGGGACCTGTGTCCCCCGAGCCGTAGCCGTAGGTGACGACCCGGGCCGGCCTGCCGGGCTCGTTGGCGTCCGTCACCGTCTTGACGTGCGACCCCACCCACGAGAAGCTCAGCGTGCGCCCCACGGTCTTGGCCAGGTCGGAATAGGCGGTCACCGTGGCGAGCTTGCCGGTCTGGTAGGTGAGCTCGGTGGCGTAGCCGTTGAGGTCCCGGCGGGCCACCAGCTGGCCCGAGGCGTTGAACTCGAGGACCTCCCGGCCCTGTCGGGTCACGGTGTACATCCCGGCCGTGGGGACGTCACGAACAAGGGTGGCCACCATGCGGGGAGCCACGGTGTAGGTCGGCCCGGAGTCGGAGAAGACGACCTTGTTGCCCCGTTCCTCGGTCAACGTGACGCTGCTCGTGGTAACGGCCAACGACATGCCGTAGTTGAAGGTCCAGCCGTAGCCGAACGGACCATCGGGGACGGTTGCGCCGGGATAGGCGTTGTAGGTGCGCTGCAGCGCGAGGGGCAAGCCCCGACCAGGGATGGCCCCGTCGTCGAAACTGTGCCAGAAGTTCCCGCTGGAGGTGGTAACCGGGTACTTGGTGGCGTTGACCTGGGAGCAGCCGGCGTTCTTGAACGAGGCGCTCTGGGCGCCGCCGAGAACCTGCTCGCTGGTCACGGGACCACCGTTGGCCGCCAGCTGGCAGCCAAACGTCTGGGTCCCGCTCACGGTGAATGTCAACGAGAATCGGCTGTCGTTGTAGAAGGCGCTGTTATTGATCATCTGAACACTCACGAGGCCGGTTGACCCGCCATTGGTCCAGGTGTGGTCCACCGTGGTGGTCGCGCCTCGCTCGGTGACGCCAGATAGGAAGGGCGAGAGGTTCCACTGGAACGGTCCGGTGAAGGCTCCGCCGGTGGTGTAGTTGGTGATCGTGCCGACGACACGGACCTGCCCACCCGCTTCGACGTAGACGGTTCCTCGATCGGTACCCTCGATGAGGTTCTCCCCCTGGAACCGACCGGCGAGTGACCCGCCGGAGCAGATCGAGGGCTCGACGGCCGCTGCTGGGGTGACCGATGGCACCAGCAGTCCGGACACCATCGCCACGAGCGCGACAAGCCATCGGGTGCGTCCCCGTTGCATACTGTCCCCCCGTTCGGGAAACTGCGCCACCTTGGCGGCTCGGCGACGCCCCGAGCAGATCAGCGGCGCCCGGGGCAACATAGCTGGGTATTCGCGCTATTGCAACGTCATTTCGTCTCTACACGAACCGCAGTTGAGGCCTACCCGTACGACCGCGCGGTCACAGCCCCAGCTCGAGCCGCCAATGCCTACGCCTCGTACGCCCGTGACCAGTACGTTGATCGTTGCTGATCTGCGAGAGCCCCCAGCCCGAAGCATCGAGCCTCGACGAGTCAACAGAGGTCTGCTGTGGGATGGAAGGACGGCGCGGAGACTCCGCGTTACCCAGCCCTCTTGATCTGATCGACAGACTTGATCCCTCCCAGTTGTGGGATGGACCCGCCACCTGGATCCCGCCAGCCCAAGGTACCCAGGCGTCGGTATCATGGCGTCCCTGGTCGGCGCGCAGAGTCATCGGGGGTTTTCTCCCGCTCGTTCTGCTACCCCCCCGTGAGACAATCAGTGTCGCTGCGGTCAGGAGCGGCGGCGCCGAGACTGGCGCATCGATGCGGCCGTCCGAATCTTCACCAGACGATTGAAAGTGTCCGGTGGGTTCGAAAGGTGTCGCATCACTTCCGCCCATTGACCCGGCGGGCCAGCGAGCTGGTGGGCGAGATCGCCCGCCAGTCCTTCTGAGCCCGGCTGCCGCCTCCGGGCTCACCCGGGCGGTCTGGGTATCCGAAATCGACCCCTGGGGTCGATTTCCGAAACCAGTGCGAGGGGGCCGGCCCGCCCTACGCTGCCGGGGTGAGCCGGCCGGAGCGGGTCGAGAGGGTGCGAGCCCGGATGGGACAGCTGGGGATCGACTCCCTGCTGCTGTCCCTGGGCGCGGACCTGCCGTGGCTCACGGGCTACGTGGCGATGCCCCTGGAGCGGCTCACCATGCTGGTGCTGCCGCTCGACGGCGAGGCCACCCTCGTGATCCCCCGGCTGGAGGCACCCCGGGTCGAGCACGACCCGGCGGTGTTCGGGATGCGGCCGTGGCACGAGACCGAGGACCCGGTGGCGGTGGTGGCCGGACTGGTGGGGAGGCGGTCCCGGCTGGCGGTGTCGGACCGGACGTGGGCCACGTTCGTGCTGGGACTCCAAAGGTCGCTGCCCGAGGCGGAGTGGCTGGCGGCGTCGGTGGTGACGGGGCCGCTCCGGGCCGTCAAGGACGGTGAGGAGATCGCGGCCCTGCGCCGGGCCGGTGCCGCCGCCGACCGAGTGGCGGCCGCCCTGGTGGAGGGCGAGATCGATCTGGTGGGACGCACCGAGGCGGAGGTGTCGGCCGACCTCGGGGCCAGGCTGCGGGCCGAGGGCCACGACCGGGTGAACTTCGCCATCGTGGGCAGCGGGCCCAACTCGGCCAGCCCCCACCACGAGCCGGGTCGCCGTGTCATCGAGGCGGGGGAGTCGGTGGTGTGCGACTTCGGCGGCACCTTCGACGGCTACTGCTCCGACACCACCCGCACGGTCTTCACCGGCCCGCCGCCGGCCGGGTACCTGGACCTCTACGCCGCCGTCCAGCGAGCCCAGGCATCAGCGGTGGAGGCGGCGGTGGTGGGCATGCCCTGTGAGGACGTGGACGGTGTGGCCCGCCGGGTGATCGAGGAGGCCGGCTACGGCCCGCAGTTCGTGCACCGCACCGGGCACGGCATCGGGCTGGAGGAGCACGAGGACCCCTACCTGGTGGGCGGCAACTGCGAGGCGCTGGTGGCCGGTCACGCCTTCTCGGTGGAGCCCGGCATCTACGTGGAAGGACGCTGGGGGGTTCGCATCGAGGACATCGTCGTGGCCACCGACCAGGGCCCTGAGCCACTCAACACGGTGTCCCACGACCTGGCCGTCGTGGCCTGACGGGCCGGCGTGGACCTCGGGCTCTCGGGCAGGGTGGCGCTGGTCACCGCGTCCTCCAAGGGGTTGGGACGGGCCACCGCGGAGGCCCTGGCGGCCGAGGGAGCCAAGGTCACGATCTGCGGCCGTGGCCAGGACGCCCTGTCGGAGGCGGTGGCCGCACTGGCCGGCGCCGGGGCCGACGTCCTGGGCATCACGACCGACGTCACCGACCCCGCCGCGCCGGCCCGCCTGGTGCGCGAGACGGTCGAGCACTTCGGCGGCCTCGACATCCTGGTGGCCAACGCCGGCGGCCCCCCGCCGGGCCGGGCCTTGGAAGTGGACGACGAGCAGCTGCTTTCCGCCCTCAACGCCAACCTGCTCACGTCGGTCCGGCTGGTGCGGGCCGCCGTTCCCCACATGGCGGCCCGGCAATGGGGCCGGGTCTGCCTCATCACCTCCTACTTCGTGCGCCAGCCGGCCGGCCATCTGGCGCTGTCCAACACGGCCCGCACCGGGCTGTGGGCCTGGGCCAAGACGGCCGCCGCCGACCTGGTGGCCGACGGCATCACCCTCAACCTGGTGCTCCCCGGCCCCCACGACACCGAGCGCATGCGCCAGCTGGGCACGGCGCCGGGCGCCCGGCTGGGTGACCCCGCCGACTTCGGCAAGGTGGTCGCCTTCTTCTGCTCGGAGCCGGCCACCTACGTCAGCGGCGCCGCCCTCCAGGTCGACGGCGCCGCCACCACCGCCCTGTCGTGATCCGCCTCGACGGGGCGACCGTCCTGCTCCAGTGGGCCACCGGCGGCCTGTTCTTCCTGTGGGTCACCACCCGCCGGCGGGAGGTGGGCATCGGCTACGGCTGGCTGCTGCGGGCCACCTACGGGGTGATGGCGGCGACTGCGGTGGTGGTGGCCCAGATCGTCGGGGCCGTTCCGGTCCGGGACGTCTGCGCCGCCCTCGTGGCGGTGAGCGCCGGACTGGCCCTGTGGCTCTCCATCGTTCGGCGAAAGGCAGGGGTGCGGGAGGAGAGGGCCCGCCAGCGCCGCCGCACGGCCCGGGTGGCCGCCATGACCGGCATCGAGCGGTCGGGGCCGGCCCCCGACCCCGGCGTGGCGGAGTTCCCGCCCCAGGTCGACCTGGTCCCGCCCCTCATCGGCGCCATCGGCCTGGTGGCGGCCGGGCTCGACGCGGGCGGCCCGGACCTGCTGGCCGTGGTCCGCACCCTGGTCGGGGCCGCCTTCCTCGGTGCGGTCAGCGACGCCATGCTCCTCGGCCACTGGTACCTGGTGCAGCCGGGCCTCGGGCGGGCCCCCCTGGTGGACCTGAACCGGTGG
Source organism: Acidimicrobiales bacterium (assembly GCA_050744785.1). Lineage (GTDB taxonomy): Bacteria > Actinomycetota > Acidimicrobiia > Acidimicrobiales > JBOGHQ01. The sequence continues at coordinate 11,722 of JBOGHQ010000161.1, forward strand.
TTGGCGGTGGCGTGGCCTGTCGAGGTGGCCGCCCTGCTCTGGCCCACCGGGATGCTCTCCGTGCTCTCCGGGAGCATCGACGACGGCTACGGCGGGCTGCTCGGGTGGTTCTGGGCCACCTGCGCCGTGTCCACCCTGGTCCTCACCGTGGTCACCAAGGCCGCCCTCAAGGAACGGGCCTACTCGGCCGTCATGGCCGCCACCGGCCTGCTCTACCTGGCCATCCTCACCGCCTTCGGCACCGACCTGGTGGCCCGGGCCGTCCTGGCCCCCAGCTGAACCGAGGCCGGACGCGCCGGAAGGCGGCATCGTTGCCGCCTTCCAGCATTCCCCCCGGGTCAGCCCGTCGCTGATGAAGAGCGCGCCGAGGCGCTCCTGATACGTCCGAATGGCCGCAGGAGCGGCTCAGGCCACGAAGTACTTGGCCTGGGGATGGTGCAGGACGACCGCCGACGTGGTCTGCTCGGGGTGGTACTGGAAGGCGGTCTCCTCGCTGACCTCCACGCCGATACGGCCGGCGTCCAGCAGCGCGGCCACGGTCACGTTGTCGGCCAGGTCGGGGCAGGCCGGGTAGCCCCACGAGTAGCGCCCGCCCCGGTACTGCTGGCGGAACAGTCCCGTGAGGGTGGGCCCGTCCTCGTCGGCGAAGCCCCACTCCTCCCGCATCCGCCGGTGCCACAGCTCGGCCAGGGCCTCGGCCATCTCCACGCCCAGGCCGTGCAGGAGCAGGTAGTCCTGGTACTGGTCGCTGGCGAAGAGCCGGGCGGTGGCCTCCGACACGGCCGGCCCCATGGTCACGATGGAGAAGGCCACGTAGTCGGGCTCCGAGCCCACCGGCCGCACGAAGTCGGCGATGCACAGCCAGGGCTCCTTCTGCTGCCGGGGGAAGTGGAACCGGGCCCGCGCCGCGCTGCGGGTGTCGTCCTCCCAGATCACCACGTCGTCGCCGTCGGCGTTGGCGGCGAAGAAGCCGTACACCACCTGGGGCACCAGCAGCCCTTCGGCCTTGGCCCGGGCCAGCTGGTCCCGCAGCACGGGTCGGATGCGGTCCTTGAAGGCGGTGTCGTCCTCGCCCCCCTCGGGGCGGAACTGCCACTGATTGCGGAACAGGGCCGTCTCGTTGAGCCAGCCGGCGATCTCGTCCACCGGCACGCCCTTCACCAGCCGGCTCCCGAGGAAGGGCGGCTTGAAGACGTCGTTGTCCACCGACACATCGGGGGACCGGGCCGGCACCGCCACGGCCCCGCCCTCGTCGGGCCGCTCGGCCCGGGCCCGGCCGGTGGGCACCCGGCCGAAGTCGGGGTCGTCGGACCCGGTGCGCTTCAGCTCCATCAGCCGGTCCATGGTGCGCAGGCCCTCGAAGGCGTCCTTGCCGTAGAAGAG
>JBOGHQ010000162.1:0-5373 GCA_050744785.1 Acidimicrobiales bacterium
GGTCGGAGGCCACCACCCGCTGCGGGCCGCCGCCGGCCGGCGCCACCAGGACGGCGCCGCCCTCGGGCCCCCGGGCGAGGAAGGCCACCAGGGTGCCGTCGGGCGACAGCACGGGGTCGGCCAGCGACCGCCCGCCGGCGCACACCGCGGCGCCGAGCGGCTCGAGGACGGGCTTCAGATGACCGGGTCCTCGGTCCAGCGCCCGAACTGCTCGGCCAGGGCGCCCACGATCTCGCCCACGCTGGCCCGGGCCCGCACCGCATCCAGGATGGACGGCACCAGGTTGGCCTCGGGCTGGGCCGCGTCGGCAGCCACTGCGGCCAGCGTCTTGCGTACGGCTTCGCCGTCGCGGCCGGCCCGCACCGCGGCCAGCCGCCGGCGCTGGTGCTCCTCCACCTCGGGCCCGATGGACAGGATCGGCATGGCCGCCTCGCCGTCGCCGGTCTCGGTGAAGCGGTTCACGCCCACGACCACCCGCCGGCCCGATGCCACCTTGCGCTCGAAGCGGTAGGCGGCGTCGGCGATCTCGCCCTGGAACCAGCCCGTCTCGACGGCGGTCACCACGCCGTCCAGCATGGACCCGTCGCCCAGCCGCTCCAGGTGGGCGAAGACCTCCTCGGCCCGCCGCTCCATTTCGTCGGTGATGGCCTCCACGAACCACGACCCGCCCAGCGGGTCGGCCACGTGGGCCACACCCGTCTCGTGGGCGATCACCTGCTGGGTGCGCAGCGCGATGCGGGCGGCCTGCTCGGTGGGCAGGGCCAGTGCCTCGTCGTAGGCGTCGGTGTGGAGGCTCTGGGTCCCGCCCAGCACGCCGGCCAGGGCCTCGATGGCCACCCGGGCCACGTTGACCTCGGGCTGCTGGGCGGTGAGGGACACGCCCGCCGTCTGGGTGTGGAAGCGCAGCCGTAGCGACCGCTCGCTCTTGGCGCCGTAGCGGTCCCGCATCCAGCGGGCCCAGATGCGCCGGGCGGCCCGGTATTTGCCGATCTCCTCGAAGAAGTCGATGTGGGCGTTGAAGAAGAAGCTGAGCCGGGGCCCGAAGTCGTCCACGTCCAGGCCGGCCCGCAGGGCCGCCTCCACGTAGGCGAACCCGTTGGCGATGGTGAAGGCCAGCTCCTGGGCGGCCGTGGCGCCGGCCTCGCGGATGTGGTAGCCGGAGATGGAGATGGGGTGCCAGGCCGGCATCTCGGCGGTGGTGAAGCGGATGACGTCGGTCACCAGCCGCAGGCTGGGGCGGGGCGGGAAGATGTACTCCTTCTGGGCCTGGTACTCCTTCAAGATGTCGTTCTGGATGGTGCCGCCCAACCGGGCCCGCTCCACCCCGGTGGCCTCGGCGGTGGCCACGTACATGGCCAGGAGAATGGCGGCCGCCGAGTTGATCGTCATCGAGGTGGTGACGGCGCCCAGGTCGATGCCGTCGTAGAGGTCCTGCACGTCGTCGAGGGTGTCGACGGCCACGCCGGCCTTGCCCACCTCGCCCAGGGCGGCGGGGTCGTCGGAGTCCCGCCCCATCAGGGTGGGCAGGTCGAAGGCGGTGGACAGGCCGTCGCCGCCAACCCGCAGGATCTCCTGGAAGCGGGCGTTGGTGTCCTCGGCCGTACCGAAGCCGGCGAACATGCGCATGGTCCACAACTTGGACCGGTACATGGAGGCGTACGGGCCCCGCGTGTAGGGCCACTGGCCGGGAAAGGGCCCGCCGGCGGGGCCGTAGACGGCGTCGAGGGGGACGCCCGACATGGTCTCGAAGTCGGCGTCGCGGAGGGGCGTGGCGGCGGCCGCCCGCTCCCATTCCTCCCTGCTGCCCACCACTCCAGTGTGCCTGCACCACCGCCCTTGCAAGGGCCGCCGGCCAAGGTGCGTCCGGGACCGCCTCCCGGCTAGGGTCGCCGGCATGTGCGCAGCGGAGAAGCAAGCCCCCGATCGCAACCTGGCCATGGAGCTGGTGCGGGTCACCGAGGCGGCCGCGCTGGCCGCGGCCCGCTGGGTCGGGCGGGGCGACAAGGAGAAGGCCGACGGCGCCGCCGTCGACGCCATGCGGGTCGTGCTCCAGACGGTCGCGATGGACGGGGTGATCGTCATCGGCGAGGGCGAGAAGGACGAGGCGCCCATGCTCTTCAACGGCGAGCAGGTGGGCGACGGCTCGCCGCCCCAGGTCGACATCGCCGTGGACCCCGTGGAGGGCACCACCCTCACGTCCCTCGGGCGGAACAACGCCTTGTCGGTGCTGGCCGTGTCCGACCGGGGCACCATGTTCGACCCGGGCGCCACCTTCTACATGAACAAGCTGGCCGTGGGCCCTGAGGCGGCCGGCTCCATCGACATCGAGCGCCCCACCGTCGACAACCTCCAAGCCGTGGCCAAGGCCCTGGGCAAGTCGGTGCGCGACCTCACCGTCGTGGTCCTGGCCCGGCCCCGGCACGACGACCTCATCGCCGAGATCCGCGAGGCCGGCGCCCGCATCCGCCTCATCCAGGACGGCGACGTGGCCGGCGCCATCGCCACCGCCTGGCCCGACGCCGGCGTCGACATCCTGATGGGCATCGGCGGCACCCCCGAGGCCGTCATCTCGGCCGCCGCCCTCAAGTGCATGGGCGGCGAGCAGCAGGGCAAGCTCCATCCCCTCACCGACGAGCAGCGCACGGCGGCCCTGGAGGCGGGCGACGACCTCGACGCCGTGCTCGGCACCGACGACCTGGTGAGGGGCAACAACTGCTTCTTCGCCGCCACCGGCGTCACCGACGGCGAGATGCTCAAGGGCGTCCACTACGACCGGCAGGGCGCCACCACCCAGTCGCTGGTCATGCGCTCCAAGACCGGGACGGTGCGGCGCATCGACGCCCGCCACCACCTGGCCAAGCTGCGCGAGTTCAGCGCCATCGACTTCGACTGATCCCCGGGGGGCACGGTTGAGCACGCCACTCGAGACGGGCGTCGGGGAGGTCACCCTCCCACGCCCCGACGAGGAGCTGCGCACCGGCCGGCCCGAGGTGGCCCACATCGTCAGGTCGGGCGGCGACGCGGTGGCCAAGGTCACCGAGGCGCGGGTCTACGGCACCCCGCTGGAGGCCCTGTGCGGGAAGGTGTTCGTGCCCCAGCGCGACCCCACCCGGCTGCCCATGTGCGCCGAGTGCAAGGACATCTACGAGACCTACCGGGCGTTCAACGAGGGCCTGCCCGACCAGCCGGACATGTAGGGGGGATCAGAGCGGGCGGCTGAAACCCGGGGGCGCCGGGGCCGGCCCCCAGCCCCGGTGGCGAAGGAAGCCGCCGGCCGCCTCGGTCACCTCGCGACCGGCGGTCAGCTCGGTGCAGCCCCTGGCCGCGGCCTCGGATGCAGCCGCGGCCAGCAGGTGGCTGCCGATGCCCTGGCCGCGGTGCTCGGAAGCCACCACCACGCAGGTGAGGACGGCGGCCGCCCCACCGGTGCTGCCGGTGACGGCTCCCACCGGGGCAGCGTCCCGGCGAGCGGTCACCACGAAGGGCCGCCCCACTTCACTTCCGAGCAGAGCCACACCAGGTGGGGCTGTACCCGGAAGTGAACCGGCGGTCTCGGGGTCCACCACCTCCGACCGGGTGAGCTCCAGGGCCAGCCCGCCCCGCCCCACCACGGCCGGCGGGCCGAAGGGGGCGTCGGCGATCGGCGCCCAGACCCGGCCGGGGCCCTGCTGGAGGAGGTGGGCGCGCTCGAAGGCCACCTCCACCCGGTACCCGGAGAGCGCAACGAGGGCGGCGCCGATGCGGGCGGGGTCGGCCTCGTCGGCCAGGGTCACGTGGGGCACCCAGGGCCAGGTGAGGGGCCGGGCCAGGGGCTCGGCGAACACCGCGTCCCGGAGGGAGCGGAGCCGGTCGAGGTCGCCCCCCACGGCCAGGTGGAGGACGGGGGCGTCGGGGAGGAAGGTGGCGGGCGGGCCGAGGGTCAACGTGATGGGCGCCGGCCCCACCGACGCCGCCGCCTCCCGCAGCACGGCCAGGGCGTCGCTCATGCGGTCGGCCCGCACGTTGACCGGCGGGACCAGGGTGAGGTGGGCCGGGACCCGCCCCAGGACGCCGTCCTCCAGGGCCCGGCGAAGGCCGTCCACCTCGGCCGCCACCGCCGGCGGGATCAGGAGGGCGACGCCGAGGCGGACCTTGGGCACCCGCTGACCATGGCACACCAGGTTCGGCGTTCGGCGCAGGGGCGGGGGTCCTGGAGCGCCCGTGGTCGAGTCGCGCCCCAGGTCTGGAGGGACCTGGAGCTTCAGCACAGGCTTCAGCGGGGGCCGCCGGCGGGGTCGGCCAGGGCGATGGCGGCCAGGACGAGGAGCGACGTCGGCGCCTTCTCCAGCTCGCCCGGCACCCAGGTGGAGCCCGGGGTGGCGGCCAGCGACTCCACCAGGGCGGCCCGGCCCACCCGGCGGCGGCGCAGCTCCTGCGCCAGTTCGGAGGTGTCGATGACCATGGCTGACCTCGCCCCGTCGACCTGTCCCCAACCTTCCGTCCACCGACCTGTGGATCACAAGGGGGCAAAGTCTGTGGACGGGACTGGGGGGCGCTGTGGAAATGGCGGCACGGTCAACAGGCGGTGGCCACGGGCAGGACTTGGTCGGCGCTGCGGGTGCGGTTGCCCCGGGCGTCGGTGGCCGTGACCCACCAGGTGACGTCGCCGCCGCCGGGCGTGGGCACCGGGCCGATGCTGCCCCCGTAGCGGCCGCCGCCCAGGGCCCCCATGGTGACGTCAGTGGTCGAGCCCACCGCCTGGCGCCAGGAGAGCACCACGGTGAGGGCCGACTCGTCGCTGACGACGGCGGTGGCCCTGGTGGTGGCGCAGGTGGGCGAGGCGAACACGATGCGGGGCCGCTCGGTGGCCAGATCGGTCACGAGGGGGGCGTGGTCGACCTCGGCCCGTACCGGGACGGCCTTGGCCGCGATGGCAGCGCCGGCGGCGACGCCACTGCCGCCCACCGTGAGGTCCACCGCCAGCGACCCCTCGGGGGCGGCGACCCGGTCCAGCGCCACTGCGACCGACGCCTGCGCGCCGGGGGCGAGCACGCCCGATGCCGGGCTCACGGTCAGGGCTGCCAGCGGGCTGGTGACGGACCAGGCCAGGCCCTGGCCGCCGCCGTTGGTGAACCGCAGCTGGGCCGAGGTGCCGGTGGTGCCGAGGTCCAGCGCCGGGGTGTCGAGCACGAGGACCGGCAGGGCGGGCGGGATGGTGGTCACCGGAGCGGTGGTGCCGGGGTTGACCGAAGTTGTCGTCGTCGTGCCGGGGACCTGGGTGGCGGCCGTGGGCGAGGGGGGTTGGGTCGTGCCCCCAGCCGGCAGGGTGGGGCCGGTGCTCGGCGCGGTGGTCTCGCCCGGGCTGACGAGGGTGGTGGTGGTCGTGGTGGTGGT
>JBOGHQ010000163.1:0-3316 GCA_050744785.1 Acidimicrobiales bacterium
GCGCCGACCCCGGGGGCGACAAGATCCCCACCTCGCTGCTCGAGCGCAGCACGGGCGGCGGCGGCGCGGCCACCGCCACCGCTCCCGCGTCCACCCGGCCCGCCTCGGCGCCGGCGGCGGGGCCCGCCGGGCACACCCAGCGCCTGCTCACCGTCGTCAAGGCTGGCTCCATCCAGGACGTCAAGGCCGTCCCCACCGACAAGGTCCACACCTGGCCCCACCTGCTGATCGGCGAGTTCGTGGCCAGCATGGCCATGACCGCCTTCCTGCTGGTGTTCTCGGCCGTGGTCAACGCCCCGCTGCTGGGCATGGCCAACCCCAACCGCACGCCCAACCCGTCGAAAGCCCCCTGGTACTTCCTCGGGCTCCAGGAGCTGCTCACCATGTTCCACCCCATGGTGGCCGGGGTCACCATCCCGGGCATGGGGCTGATCGCCCTCGGGGCGGCCGGCTACATCGACAAGAACCCCAGCCAGAAGCCCGAGGACCGCAAGTTCGCCATCGCCCTCATGACGCTGTTCCTCATGTTCTGGGCCGTCCTCGTGATCATCGGGTCGTTCTTCCGGGGCGAGGGCTTCAACTTCATCCTCCCGTGGCGCCAAGGCGTCCACGACATCTTCGACCTGTAGGAGCCAGCGCATGTCCAGCAGCACCGTCGTCCTGATCGCCACCGGGGTGATCGTGGTGCTCGGCGCGCTCTTCGTCTTCACCACCTCGGCCCGCCGCGACCGCAACGCCGCGGTACGGGGGGGCCCGGCCGACGCCGGCGCCGGCGAGGAGGAGGCCGGCCCCTCCGGCCGTGAGGTGGAGCGAGCCGCAGTGATGGCCCGCCGGGCCGGTGCGGTGGTGGTGGCGCCCGGCGGGGCCCCGCCCGCGCCCCGGGCCCCCCTGGACCCCGAGGCCCTCGGCGTCACCCGCCGCCAGTTCTTCAACCGCAGCATCGTGGGGTTCTTCACCCTCGGCCTCGGGGGCTTCGGGGCCGCCTCGCTGGGCTTCCTCTGGCCCACGTTGAGCGGTGGCTTCGGCGCCAAGATCCGGGTCGGCAAGCTGGAGGAGATCCTGGGTGAGATCCGCTCCACCCGGGAGCCGTTCTACCTGGCCTCCGGCCGCACCTGGATCGCCCCCTACCCCGCCGACGCCGTCAGCAAGGCCGAGGGCGCCTACGAGGGTGCCGTCCTGGAGGGCATGAAGGAAGGCGTGGTGGCGCTCTACCAGAAGTGCGTCCACCTGGGCTGCCGGGTGCCGTTCTGCAAGAGCGCCCAGTGGTTCGAGTGCCCCTGCCACGGCTCGCGCTACAACCGGGTGGGAGAGAAGAAGGGCGGCCCGGCTCCTCGCGGCCTCGACCGCTTCGGCGTGGAGGTCGCTGGCGGCGTGCTGAGCGTGGACACCTCGAAGATCATCCAGGGCCCGCCCATCGGTACCAACACCACGGGCCAGGAGGCCGAGGGGCCGCACTGCGCATGAGCTTCATGCTCGCCCTCACCAACCAGCAGAAGTTCGGCGTCTTCGCGGTGGCCCTCCTGATCGTGGGATGGGCCCTCTACATCCTGTTCTACCTGCGCAGGGAGGGCACCCCTCCGCCCGGCGCCGAGATGGAGCTGGCCCCCAACCGGCGGCCCTACTTCGACGACGAGGGCCTGGAAGGGCCCCGCCTCGACCGGGCCCTGCTCTGGGGGCTGGTGCTCATGGTGATCACCGCCGTGGGCCTGCCCCTGTACTGGGCCCGCGAGCCCAGCCGGCAGGAGGGGGCGGTGCGAGGCTTCGACCACCGGGCCGAGCAGCGGGGCCTGGTGCTGTTCCAGCCCTCCGACTCGCCCATCCCCGAGGGCAACGTGGGCCACTTCGGCTGCGGCGGCTGCCACGGCACCGAGGGCCAGGGCGGCTCCACCACCTACGTCATGCCCGACCCCACCAACGAGAACGCCCCGCCCCGCGAGGTGCAGTGGGCGGCGCCGCCCCTCGACACGGTGCTGCTGCGCTACTCCGAGGAGGAGCTCGAGTCCATCCTCATCTGGGGCCGGGCCAACACCCCCATGCCGGCATGGGGCATCGAGGGCGGCGGTCCCATGAACGCCCAGCAGATCACCGACCTCATCGCCTACATCAAGAGCATTCAGCTCAGCCCCGAGGAAGTGAGGGAGAAGGCCCTGGCCGAGTTCGGCACCGACGGCCAGAAGCTGTTCGACGGCTTCTGCGCCCGCTGCCACACCGAGGGCTGGTCCATCGGCGAGCCCGGCGTCCCCGGCGGCGGCGCCTACGGGCCCAGCCTGCGGGAGGGTGTCACCACCCGTCAGTTCCCGGACCGTGACCTGCACGTGGAGTTCATCACCGAGGGCGCCGAGTACGGCAAGCCGTACGGCATCCGGGGGGTGGGCGGCGACGAGGGCGGCGGCATGCCCGGCTTCGGCCGCATACTGACCAAGGAGCAGATCGAGGCCATCGTCGACTACGAGCGGGGGTTGTGATGGGGGAGTCCCTGGACCTGCTGGCCGCCATCTCCTGGGACCCCCAGATCCGGGGCTTCGCCATCTTCATCGCGGCGATCGTCCTGCTGCCCGGCAGCGTGTTCCTGCTGCTGGCCACCAACCTGGGCGCCAAGATGGGCCTGGTCGTGGCCATCACCGGGCTGGCCGGGTGGATGACCATCATGGCTGCCACCTGGATGGTCTTCGGCATCGGCCTCAAGGGCCGGGAAGCGGAGTGGAAGGCCCTGGAGATGGTCACCGGGCCCACGTCCCAGTCGCTCCTCAACGTCATGCAGGAGTTCCCCGCCGGCAAGTGGCAGGAGCTGCACACCGGCGACGCCGAGCTGGCCGACGCCCAGGCCGCGGCCGACAAAGTGCTGGCGCCGGCCAGCGCCGAGGAGGGGGCCGGCGGCGGCCACGGCGAGGGGTCGGAGCCCGAGCCCGACCCCGTGACCGAGCGCTTCGACTCGCCGTTCAGCCGCACCGAGGACTACGTCCTCCTCGACGGCTACAAGTACGGGGGCGAGAACTACTTCTTCACCCTGCGCCACCGCCCCCACTACGTGGCCGTCCGGGTCAAGCCGGCGTTGTTCGAGGAGAACCCGGGCGGCTTCAAGCCGCAGCCCGACTTCACCCAGCCCACCAGCACCGTCGTGCTCATCCGGGACCTGGGCAGCCTGCGCTTCCCGCCCTTCATGGTCATGATGGCCTCGGGGCTCATCTTCGGGGTCTGCTGCTGGAACCTCCACCAGCGGGACAAGGAGATCTGGGCGGCCCGCGCCGCCCCCGCCCCGGTGTAGCGCGGCCACTGGGCCCCCACGCCGAACTGGTCCCGGGAACGGGGCCGAAAC
>JBOGHQ010000164.1:0-8319 GCA_050744785.1 Acidimicrobiales bacterium
GCGTGACCTCGTCCCAGCCCCCGTGATCCCGCTCGGAGAACAGCGCGGCCGCGTCCAGCCGGGAGGTGGCCGCGTCCCTGACGGCGACGGCCCAGACGGCGGGCGGCCGGTAGGCCCCGATCCACGCCCGCAGCCACGGGCGCCGGGCTGTCACCGGCGTGCGGGACGCCCGGTGCAGCTCGTCGAGGTCGTCCCCCAGCTGGTCCACCAACCCGGGGCCAGAGAGGAACTCGACAACTGAGCTCGCCGAGCGGCGCGTGGGATCGTTGGGGTCGTGCATGGTCCGCCTCCCAAGAAGCACGGGGCCGTGTTCGATCTCGACGTATTTTTCCGATCTCGCCCGTAACGAGGATTATGGCGCAGGTCGCCGCCGCCGTCAGCCCCCGCCGCCGGCCGCCTCGAGCGGGCCCGGTGGCGCGAGCATGGCCGCCGCCGCATCGGCCGTCAGCGGCTTGGCGAAGTGGTACCCCTGGCCCAGGGGGCACCCGAGGCGGCGCAGGGCCTCCACCTGGGGCTCTTCCTCGATGCCCTCGGCGACCGTCACCAGCCCGAGGCCCCGGGCCAGCTCGATCACCGTGCCGACGAGGACGGCGTCCTCGGCCGAGGCCGTCACGCCGTCCACGAAGGCCTTGTCGATCTTCAGGACGTCGATGGGCAGCTGGCGCAGGGTGGCCAGCGAGGAGTACCCGGTGCCGAAGTCGTCGATGGCCACCCGCACGCCGAGGCCGCGCAACTGGCGCAGCACCGCCGCCGTGCTGGAGGCGTCGTGCATCACCACGCTCTCGGTGACCTCAAGGGTGAGAGCCGAGGGCACCACGCCGGTTCGCTGGAGCACGCCCTCGACCTGCTCGACCAGGTCCGGCTGCTCCAACTGGCGCCGGGACAGGTTGACGCTCATGGAGCTGGCGTAGAGGGAGTGCCAGGTGCGGGCCTGGCGGCAGGCGTGCTCGAGCACCCACCGGCCGAGGGGCACGATGAGGTGGGTCTCCTCGGCCAGCGGTATGAACTCCGCCGGCCCGACCTGGCCCCGGACCGGGTGCTGCCACCGGACCAGTGCCTCGAACCCCACGGTGCGACCGGTGTCCAGTCGCACGATGGGTTGGTAACGGAGCAGGAACTCCTCGTTGTCGATGGCCCGCTGGAAGTCGGCCTTGAGGTCGAGCCGGCGCAGGGCCGCCTCGTGCATCTCGGGCTCGAAGACCTCGTAGACGCCCTTCCCCTTCGTCTTGGCCATGTACATGGCGATGTCGGCATTGCGCAACAGCTCCTCGGAGCGGGTCGCGCTGGACCCTGCGAAGGCGATGCCGGCGCTGGCGGTGACGTCCACCGACTTGTCCTCGAGCGCGAACGGTTCGGCCAGCGAGTCGATGAGCCGCTGGGCGGCGCTGAACGTGGCCTGCGGGCAGTCGATCTCCTCGAGCAGCACGCCGAACTCGTCGCCACCGAGGCGGGCGGTGGTGTCGGCAGGGCGGACGCAGCCGGCCAGCCGCTGGGCGACGCCCACCAGCAGCTGGTCCCCGGCGGCATGGCCGAGGCTGTCGTTGACGGTCTTGAAGTCGTCCACGTCCAGGAAGACGACGGCCACGTCGTGCTGCTCCCGTGCCCGGCGGTGGAGGGCGTGCTCGACCCGGTCGGTGAACAGGGCCCGGTTGGCCAGACCGGTGAGGGAGTCGTGGAAGGCCTGATGGGTGAGGCGTCGCTCGAAGGCCTTGCGTTCGCTGATGTCCCGAAGGGTCACGACGATGCCGCCCACGTTGGGGTCGCCCAGCAGGTTGTCGCCGAGGGCCTCGACGTCGATCCACGAGCCGTCGGCCCGCCGGGCCCGCACCTCGATCGGCGTCGCACCGGCCGCACTCACCCTCTCGACGTCGAACAGGGCGAGGGCGCGGGACACGTCGGCGGGGTGCACCAGCTCCAGCAGACGCCGGCCGATGAGCTCGTCGGCGCCGTAGCCCAGCACCGCTCCTGCCGACGGCGACTCGTAGCGGACCGAGCTGTCGGCGTCGACCACCGTGATGACGTCGGAGGAGTTGTGGACCAGCGACCGGAAGCGGGCCTCACCCCGGCGCTGGTGCAGGTCTTCCGACAGTGCGGATCGCTCCAGGGCCATGCCGAGCTGCGAGCTCAAGGTGTCGAGGGCGTGGACGAGCTCCCCCGGCACGGAGGACTCCGACACCACGACCAGGGCGCCCTGCAGCTCGTCCTGCACCACGACGGGGGTGACCAGCTTCTGCCGGGCGGCGCCCTCACCGTTCAGCAGCGCATCAAGCTCCGCCAGCGACAGCGGCTGGGCCGGCGTGGCCGGGGCCGCCCCGGCGGCAAGGGCGGGCGGCGCGGCATCGGGCGCGACCGCGACGCGAGCCACGTCGGCCGACGACCACATGGCCAGGTGGGTGCTGGCCCCCTCGTCGTCGACCAGGTCCCGGGCCGCGACGAGGGCGGCGGCGTAGATCTCGTCGCGGTCGGCGGCCGCACCAAGGGCGGCCGCGGCGGCCCGCAGGGTCCGCTCGCGGGCCGCGGTGGCGCCGATGGCCGACAGGAGCCCACCCATCCGCACCAGCACCAGTGCCGACAACACCACCGACGAGGCGGCCACGTACTCGAGCTCGCCGTACTCGCCGCGCATCGTCTCGATGGTGAGGACAAGGGGTGCCACCAGCACGACAACGGCCAGTACGGCCAGCCGCTGCCCGCCGGCATGTGGCTCGGCCGGCGTCTCGGGCTGGTCGAGCATGGCCATGGACGGGTGGAGGGCGGCGGCCCCACAGAACAGGTAGAACCCCATCCAGCCCGCATCCCACGGCGTCCCCACCTCGAAGGTTCCGCTGAGCTGGCTCGCCGCGTAGGACACGTCGGCAGCCAGCAGCGACGCCAGGCCCAGACCCAGGAACCAGTACGAGGAGCGCCGGGCCCCAGGGGTCATCGCCACCCGGGCTGCCACCGCCAGGAGGGCCACGTCGCCCAGGGGGTAGGCGATGGAGATCATCCTCTCCAGCCAGGGTGTCCCGGAGCCCTCGACGCTCGGCGCGATCAGGTAGACCTGGGCCAGCAGCCCCGTGCCGGTGGCCACGATGCAGGCGTCGATGAGACTGGCCCGGTCGCCCCCCAGGCTGCGCCGCCGGATCAGGGTGAGGAGGCCGGCGACGAGGAGCGGGTAGCTGGCCAGGAAGAAGGCGTCCGCCACCGAAGGGAACGGCCGTTCGATCCCCTCCACCAGCTTGTAGTAGTAGAAGACGAAATCCCCCAACAGGAACACCAAGAGGCCGGCCCCGATGAGCCACCAGGCGGTGGCCGAGGCCGGCCGGTTGCGGCGAATGCCCACCGCCACTCCCACCACCCCGGCCACGCCGAGCGACAGGTAGAGCACGCCGCCGACGTCGGAGGACGGGAAAGCGAAGTGCAGGATGACCCCGAGCAGGCCCGCAACGATGAATGCCCGCCACGCCATGCGCGTGAGGTTCCCCTTCTGCCTCGTCCGGTTCGACTGAAGCGTACGCGTCAGGGGCTTTCCGGAAGTGGATGGGGCGGGCTGGCGCCGGCACCGGGCCCGGTTCCCAGGGGTAGGGGGGTCACCGCCGGCAAGTACTCCGCCGTCAGCGACCCAGGGCAGGCGACGGTCGTGCTCATCCTTCCGGTCCTGTTCAACTTTGGGTGACCGTCTCCCGCCCGCTGCCCATGATGCGGGCCACGTTCTCTGGCGCGAAGAACTGCGGGATGGGCAGGGTCCCGGCCTGAACGCTCACGAATTCGTCCATGGCAGCCTGGTCCAACGCGATGGCGGCAAGGAGCTGCTCGGTCTCGGGCGGCGGGGGCTTGTCGAGCTGGGCGAGGTCGAAGGTCATCTCGTACATGGGCATGGCGTACTCGTCGCGGGCCTGCTGGAAGGCGGCCATGGCGTCGACGTAGGTGCCCCGTCCGGCGAAGGCGGTGTCGATCGCCGCACTGAGGCGTTCGGCGTCGAGGAAGGCGTTGGTGATCCCCTGCGCCGTGATGGGGTGCAGGTGGTAGCCGGCGTCGCCGACGAGGGCCCAGCCCGGCCCGTAGGGCTTGCGGAACCAGCCGGCGAGGTCGCTGGCGGCGCGGAACCGCTCCTCACGCTGCCCCGACCGAACCCGCTCCCCCAGCGCCGGCCAAAGGTCCAGGGCCCGTAGGAAGGCGCCGTCGATGTCGTGGCGGGCGGCGCGGAACTCGTCGTCCGGTAGACCCACGATGACGAGCGTGAGATCGCCGTGGGTCGGGAAGGCCGCCATCCCGAAGCTGTCCCTCACGGCGACCTCGAAGCCGGCGCTGCCCGCACCGCTCCAGTACGAGTAGAAGGCCGGGCCCACCGCTGGCTTCTGGTTGTACTCCTCCGGCTGCACGGCCCGGACCACCGAGGAGTTCCTGCCGTCGGCGCCAATGACGATCCGGGCGTGCTCGGTCACGGGACGGCCACCCGCCTGCTTGCCCCGGACCCCCACCACGACGCCATCATCGATGAGCACCTCGTCGACCGAGAAGCCCTCACGCACCTCGACGCCAGCTTCGGCAGCAGCGTTGAGAAGCATCGTGTCGAGCACCTGGCGACGCGGGCAGTAGGCCTCGGCGACGCCGTCGACGGGTTGCGGTGAGCCGGCGATGGTGAACGGACCGAAGTCGAAGCTGTACGTTCGGACCGGCGGGCACCCGGAGCCGGCCAGGGCATCACGAAGGTCCCACCGCGCGAGCGCGGCGACGCCGGGGGCGTGGATGAAGTGGGTGGACACCGTGTCGCTCGGGAAGGTCCCTCGGTCCACCATGAGCACCCGGTAGCCCAGCCGGGCCAGCAGCATCGCGGTCGGCGAACCGGCGCAGCGTGCCCCGATCACGATCGCGTCGTACCTCGATTCCATCGGCGGGCCCCTCCCCTGGGTGCGTGGTCGCTCCCGAGAACAGTCGTCGCCTCAGCGCCCGGCGTTACAGCTGCGTCGCCGACGACCTACGTCCCTGGCACGTCGTCCGACGGTTGAGTGGGCTCGGTCGCCCTGTTACCGTCCCGCCGTGCGAGTCGTGCTGCTGGGCAAGGGGGGCTCGGGCAAGTCGACCCTGGCGGGCTTCATCGCCACCACCCTGAGCCAGGAGGGCGACCGGGTGCTGGCCCTCGACGCCGACTCGGTGCCCGGCCTCGCCCAGGTGCTGGGCATGGAGCCGAGCGACGACTGGATGCTGGCTGGTATGGCGGTGCGCGAGCACGGCGGGTGGCGCCTGACTGCCAGCGCCGAGGAGACCGTGGCCCGGGCGTCGCGCTCGACGACCGGTGGGATCCGGTTCCTCCAGGTCGGGAACGCCGACGCCGCGGTCAAACAGTACGAGCTGGCCCGCAATCGGTTCCCCGAGCGGTGGTCAGCCCAAGTGGCGTTCAACACCATCGCCCGCAGCTACGACGACGAGGGTGGCTGGGTGGTGGTCGACCTGCACGGCGGCACCCTCCAGGTCGCCGGCGGGATGGCAGGCCAGTGGGGCGTGGCCGCGTTGGTGGTGGAGCCCTTCGCCAAGTCGGTACTCACCGCCCGCCGCTTCGTGGGCATGGGCGAGTGGCCGGAGCGCCTGCGGCTGGTGGCGGTGGCCAACAAGGTGGCGTCGGCCGACGACCGGGCCTACCTGGTGGACGAGCTGGGCGCGCTCGGCGTGCCGCTGTGGGGCGTGGTGCCGGCGGACCCGACCATCCGGCGGGCCGAGCGGAACGGCCAGCCCCTGGTGACGCTCGGGGACGCCACGCCCGCCCGCCAGGCAGTGGCCGCCCTGGTGGCCCGCCTCAGGGACGCGGCCGCCGAGCAGCCTGTCAGTGCAAGGACGTGATGCCGGCTTCGGAGAGGGAGGGGCAATGACCAAGATCGCGGTGGCCGGCAAGGGCGGGTCGGGGAAGACCACCGTCGCCGGCGTCCTGGCCCGGGTGTTCGCCGACCGGGGCCACGAAGTCCTGGCGGTGGATGCCGACAGCAACCCCAACCTGGGCATCTCGCTGGGCATCGGCGCCGACCGGACCTACGCCCTGGTGGGCACCCGCGAGGAGCTCCTACCCCTCGGCCAGGCCATTGCCTCTCCCATGGATGAGGTGGTGGACCGGTTCGGGGCCGAGGCCGGCGACAACGTGCGGATCATCCAGGTTTCCAAGTTCGACACCTTCAAGCCCGGCTGAGGGGGGCTCTCGGCCGGGCAGTTGCTCGCCGCGCTGGAACACAGGCCGGATCGCGTCGTCGTGGTCGACCTCGGTGGTGGGGTGATGACGGTGGTGCGGGGGAACGAGAGCCAGATCGATGCCTTGGTCGTGGTGGTCGAGCCGTACCCCCGCTCGGCCGAGGTGGGCCGGCGGCTGCTGGCCGCGGCTGAGGCCAACGGCATCCACCGGCGCATCGTGGTGGCCAACAAGATCGGAGGCCCCGAGGACCTCGACGCCCTGCGCCGGTTCCTCGGCGTGGAGCCCGACCTCGTCATCCCCGACGACCGGGCGGTTGCCATCGCCGATCGGGTCGGTGCCTCGCCGTTCGACCACGACCCCGGGTCGCCGGCGGTGGGCGCCGTGCGGGACCTGGCCGACGCCCTCCTGGTCTAGTGCCTCGGGCTGACCGGAAAATCGCCCTCGTGCTTGACGGATGGTGAGCGGCCGAGCACCGACGGCACCATTTTCACGCTCGCGCCGCGACCGCACGGTCACCACAACTCATTCGTTCGCTTCGCTCTCTCCATTCGGTCCAACGTGATCGAGCTCCGGCGGGCGAGCGGAGCTCGCGCCGCCTCCGCCCTGTCCTTACTCGGTGTCCGCAGCCGTGGAGGCCGCCTGCGGCGGCGCGAGCGGCCACGGACCGCGGCTGGGCCAGACAGGGCGAACCTTTTGCGGTCACAGCACTGCACTGCACTGGCCAGCGATCGAGTCCCGCCGGGAAGGGTGGAACCGGCACCGGCTGCTCCTCGGCGGTGTCCCCTACGCCGGGACGCTGCTGTCCAAGCCGGCCAACTCCCGCAGGGCGCTGCGGCGGCGCCAGGCCGTCCGGGAGGTCCCGGGGCGACGACGAGGTTGAAGGCCAGGTCGCTGGCGGCATGACGGGACGGGAACGACGACGCCGGCCCGCTCCTGTCTCGAACGATCGAGGATCCGGCTCGTCGTGCAGTCGTCCAATCCGCACCAGCCGGACTGCTTGTCGCCGGGAAGGCTCATGAGCGCAACGAGGCGGGATCCGTCTCGAGCCCGATGACGTTGGACACTCGGGACAGGTCGACATCGTGCGCCAGGAGTACGGCCTCGTACCGCAGGGCGACGGAGGCGATCATGCAGTCGACCAGCCCCCGGGGGGTGACTCCCGCACGACGGCAGCGCCGGTAGACGCGAGCCGCCGCGTGGAAGTCGGCCGCGGCGTCGAATCGGAGCAGGTGGAAGCGCGACAAGAGCCGGCGGAGGTCGGTCTCCCGCTTGCCGCTGCGTGCGCCGGCCAGCACCTCCATGACGACAGGCTCGGTGACGGCCAGGGAGCTGTCGCTGGCGATGAGCTCGGTGAGGCGCTCGTCGACGGGGCTCCCCGTCGCCCGGTCGTACTCCACCCAGGCCGAGGTGTCAGCCAGGATCACGCCCCGTCCGCGCCGATGTCCTCAGGGAGCTCGCCGATCGCGGCGGCGCCACGCATGGCCAGGGCCTCCTCACGCGTCATGGGCTGGCCTGCAAGATGGCGGAGGGCCAGGTCGACGGCTTCGGTCTTGGTATGGACGCCGTAACGGTCCATCACCGCTCTCAGGTGCTTGTCGTCGATTTCGATGTTCGTACGCACTCGGGCCATACACGTATCGTACACGAGCCGTGTGCCATCGGTGTACCGCCCGGGCGAGCGGCCGTCGGGGAAGCGGAACGTGTTCGACTGCCGACCGCACCACTCCGGCACCGAGGCGGCGCACGGGAACGCCGTCGTGTCCCCCGGAGGACGATGCCCGTCGGCCTGTCCCCCGCCCCGCGACGTCGGCCTACGGGCCGGGATGGTGATGAGCTTTTACGGACGTCGAGGAAACGTTAGAAAGCAACCACGGGGAAGTCCGGTGGAACCCCGAGGCACACTTGCCCGAAGGTCCCATAACGTTGCTCGGAGGCCCAGACGTGATGTCGCATCGTCTGGACATCCCGGAAGCAACGTTCCAGCGGGCTGGAGGCTCGAAACGCCGTCGTTCCCGCGATGCTGCATGCGAGCTCCACCGCCTGGACGGCGCTGCTCATCGCGTGGGCCATCGCCATCAGGAGGGCCGCCTTCTGCTCGAGCGAGTGGGCCTCGCCCTCGATGCATCTCTGCCATGCTTCGCTCAAGGTGTCGAGAAGCAACA
>JBOGHQ010000165.1:0-7640 GCA_050744785.1 Acidimicrobiales bacterium
ACGTGGAGGTGCGCCGGCTGCCCTCCGCCCTGCTCCCCGGCGGCCGGCTGGCGGAGTCGCCGGCCGGCCGGGTGGCGGTGGTCCCGCTGGCCGCCGGCGAGGTGCTGCTGGCCGCCAAGCTGGCGCCCGACGGGCTCACTGGTGTGGCCGCCCTCGTCCCGCCCGGCCACCGCGCCCTCGCCATCCCCGTCGACCCCGGTGGCCTGGACCTCCACGCCGGCCACCGCGTCGACGTCCTCGCCACCTTCGACGCCGCCCCTGCCGACCCCGCCAGAGGCACCGCCCCCCCAGCCGAGCCCACCTTCCCGGTGGCCACCAGCGCCCTCGTCGTCGACGCCGGCGAGGAGGCCGTCACCGTCGCCGTCCCCCCGCCCCAGGCCGCCCGCGTCGCCTTCGCCTTGGCGAGGGGCACCGTCACCCTCGCCCTCACCTCCCCCTAGTCCATCCAGTTGCCACAAGGGCGCCAACAGGTGGCGCTCTTCTGCACATTGAAGGAGGAGCGATGCGGCCCGACCACTGGAAGCAGCTCACGACGCTGGCCGAGGCTCAGTTCAGCCTGGTGACGGCGGACCAGGTGGACGCCATCGGCGTGGGCGAGCGGACGCGGAACCGGGCTGTCGACGCCGGCTACCTCGTGCCGGTCCGGCGATCCGTGCTGGCCGTGGCCGGTGCGCCCCCGTCACCGTGGCGTTCGCTGATGGCGGCCTACCTGGCGGCCGGCGCCGTAGGAGTTGTCGCATCCCATCGGGCCGCGGCTGGCCTCCACTGCTTCCCTGGCGTACTGCCCGGCGCGGTCGAGCTGACCGTCCATGACGGCCGCCGGCTACGCCTGGACGGAGTCCGGTGCCATTCGACGAACGAGCTTGGCGGCGACCAGATCGTTCGGGCCGGTCCCTTCGCCGCCACCTCACCGGCTCGCACCGTCGTCGACCTCGCCGGTGATCTGGACCGGCACCTGCTGGGCAGGATCGTCAGCCATGTCTGCAGAAAGCGACTCTGCTCCGAGCGCGACCTCGACCGTCTGCTGCACCGCGTCGGCGGGCCCGGCCGACCGGGCACGAGGCTGCTGCGCTCGATCCTCGCCGACCGGGCCGGAGGCGACAGCGACCTCGAGGAACGGTGGCTGCGCCTGCTCATCAACGCCGGCCTGCGCCCGCCGGCGCTCCAGTACCAGGTCGTTGTCGGGGGGCGCGTCCTCCTGCTCGACTTCGCCTGGCCGCTGTTCAAGGTGGGTATCGAGGTGGACGGGTGGGACCCACATCGTGAGCGCCACGTCTGGGACCACGACCACGACAAGATCAACGCCTATCTGGAGGCCGGCTGGCGCGTCCTCTTCGTGACGTCGCGGACGCGCCCCGAGCATGTGTTCCGCCCCCTCCGCGCCTTCATTGTGCAGTAGGACGACAGAGGGTGGCGGCCTATCGCGAAATGAACGGGGCGAGGGCGAGGACGAGGAGGCCGGCGGCGACCCGGTAGGCGACGAAGGGGGTGAAGGAGCGGGTGCGAACAAGGCGGAGGAGGCCCCAGACGGCGAGGAAGCCGGTGACGGCGGAGGCGAGCATGCCCCAGGCGAAGGCGGCCCGGAAGCCGGCGGGGATGCCGGCGCCGGCGGCCACGTCGATGCCCTTGTAGACGCCGACGCCGCCGATGATGGGCAGGCTCATGAGGAACGAGAGGCGGGCGGCGCCGTCGCGGGTGAAGCCGCGGTAGCGGGCCATGGAGATGGTGGCGCCGGAGCGGGAGACCCCGGGCTGGAGGGCGAGGGCCTGGGCGGTGCCCATGGCGAGGGCGTCCCGGAAGGAGAAGCGGTCGGCGGGGCGGTCCCCGGGGAGGCGGTCGGCCCACCACAGAACGAGCCCGAAGACCACCAGCATGAGGCCGATCAGCCACTCGGCGGCGAGGTGGTCCTCGACCACCGAGTCCAGCACCAGGCCCACCGCGCCGGCCGGCAGCGAGGAGAGGAAGAGGAGCCAGGCCATGCGCTCGTCGCCGGTCTCCACCGAGCGACGGCCCACGCTGCGCCAGGCCGCGGCCGCGTACCGGGCGATGTCGGCCCGGAAGTAGGCGAGGGCGCCCACGAAGGTGCCCATGTGGAGGGCGACGTCGAAGGTGCGGTTGAGCTCGGGATTGCGGGTCAGCTCGTCCCAGCCGAACAGCCACGGGACGATGACCAGATGCCCGCTGGAGGAGACGGGCAGGAACTCGGTGAGGCCCTGGACGATCCCGAGGACGATGGCGTGGAGGACGGGCACCCAGGGCCCGTCAGGCGCCGCTCATGCTCATGCCGTCGATGGCAAGCGTGACCCCGGCCGCCGACCCGGGCAGCCACTCGAGGTCGTTCCCCACCGCCACCACGCCCCGCAGCATGCGCTGGATGGTGGAGGCGATGGTGATCTCGCGCACCGGCTCGGCCAGATGGCCGTCCCGGAACAGCAGCCCCTCGGCGCCCACCGAGAAGTCGCCGCTCACGGCGTTGACGCCGGAGTGCACGCCGGTGACCGACTGCACCAGCAGCCCGGACCCCAAGCGGGCCAGGATCTCCTCCTGGCTCTCGGTGCCCGGCGCAAGGCTCAGGGCCCGGCAGCCCACCCCCGGGGCCGACTTGAAGCCGGCCCGCACCGCCGACCCGGTGGACGCCGTCCCCGCCCGGCGGCCTGCGTAGGTGTTGTAGACGAAGCCCCGGAGCACTCCGTCCTGGATCAGGACGTTGCGGCGGCAGGCCAGGCCCTCGGCGTCGTAGCAGGCCGCGCCGTAGGCGTCGGGGTTGGTGGGGTCGTCCACCAGCGTGAGCGACGGGTGGCCCACCTCCTCCCCCACCCGGTTGGCGAACAGGGACCGCCCCTTCAGCACCGCCTCGCCGCTCAGGGTGCCGGCCAGGATGGACAGCAGGGTCGTGGTGATGCGGTTGTCGAGCACCACCGTGAGCCGCTCCGACGGCGGCTTCCTGGCGCCCAGCAGCCGGGTGGACCGCTCCACCGCGTCGCCGGCCGCCTTGTCCACGTCGAGGTCGTGGGGGCTGCGGGCCACCGAGTAGCCGCCGCCGGTCTGGGTCTCGTCGCCCTCGCCGGCCAGGGCGTAGGCCGACACATGGCACCCGGTGCGCCGGTACGACGCCGAGATCCCCGTGCTGGTGGCCACGGCCGCCTCGCCGGCGCCGTCGCCGTAGTTGGACGACTCCACCGACCGGATGCGGGAGTCGCCGGCCTGGACCCGGCGCTCGAGCTCCAGGGCCAGCTCCACCTTGGCCGAGGCCGGGAAGGACGCCAGGTCGTCCCGCCACAGGTCGAGGTCGGCGGCGGGCACGCCGTCGGGCAGGGCCAGACCGTGGTGCTCGTCCCGGGTCCCGAAGGCGGCGTTGTCCCGGGCCTCGGCCAGGGTCTCCTCCACCACGGCCGGGCCCAGCGAGCCGGCGTAGGCGAAGCCCTGCCGCCCGTCGGCGATGACCCGGATGCCCACGCCCTCCGACGTGGCCGACGACAAGGACTCGATCTCGCCCCCGTAGACGACGATGTCGGTGTCGGAGCGGCGGCCCACGTAGGCCTCCACCTCCTCGCCGTCGCGCGCCCACCCGGCCACCCGGGCGGCCAGCTCCAGAAGAGGGGCTGTGCTCATTGCCCGGCCGGGGCCCCAATCCCGGCCTCCTCGCCAAGGCGGGGCCCCATCGAAGCCCCGAGCGAGCAGGAGCGAAGCGGAGGCGAGACCAGGGGCCCCGCCGGCGCCGTCCTCAACGAGCGGTGCCGCCCACCGTGACCCCGGTGACCCGGAGGGTGGGCTGCCCCATGCCGACGGGGACGGACTGGCCGTTCTTTCCGCACATGCCGCCGCCCGCCGCCATGGCGAAGTCGTTGGCCACGGCGTCGATGTTGCGCAGCACCTCGGGCCCGTTTCCGATGAGGTTGGCGTCCCGCAGCGGATGGGTGATCTGGCCGTCCTCGATGAGGTAGGCCTCGGTCATCCCGAACACGAAGTCGCCGGTGGCGGTGTTGACCTGGCCGCCGCCCATCTGGGCCACGTACACGCCGTGGGGCGTCTGGCGCAGCAGCTCCTCGGGGTCCTCCTCGCCCGGGAGCAGGTAGGTGTTGGTCATCCGCACCATGGGCAGCACCTGGTAGCTCTGGCGCCGGCCGTTGCCCGACGACACCGGCCGTCCCGCCCTCCGGGACCGCAGGAAGTCCCACATGTACTCGGTGAGCACGCCGTCGTCGATGAGGACGTTGCGCTGCGACGGGCGCCCCTCGTCGTCGATGGCGAAGGCGCCCCACTCCCAGCCCATCGTGCCGTCGTCGACCAGCGTGACGTGGGGGCTGGCCACCGCCTCGCCCACCCGCCCGTGGTACACCGACGACTTCTTCTCGATGTGGTCCGCCTCCAGGCCGTGGCCGCACGCCTCGTGGAACAGCACCGCCCCCCGCCCGGCGGCGATGACCACCGGGAGCAGCCCGCTCGGGGCGGGGCGGGCGGCCAGCTTGGCCAGGGCCCGCTCCCGGGCCTTGGCGGCCACCTCGGCCACGTCGACCTCGTCGAAGATCTCGAACCCCATGGTGCGGGCGACGGTCTCGTA
Organism: Acidimicrobiales bacterium; assembly: GCA_050744785.1. GTDB lineage: Bacteria > Actinomycetota > Acidimicrobiia > Acidimicrobiales > JBOGHQ01. The sequence continues at coordinate 4,562 of JBOGHQ010000165.1, forward strand.
CCCGGTCTGCATGCCGGTGTCGCCCACCGCCACCGCCGAGACGCCCAGGCGGGTGCGGACCACCTCGTCCTCGGCCAGCAGCCCGTCGGAGTTGGCGACCTGGATGCGCCGGCCGGAGTCGGCGTAGCCGGCGCTCACCTGCTTGACGGGGCCGGCCCCCGGGCCGCTCCGGGCCGCGTCGTCGGCCTTCAGCAGCAGCTCGACCTTGCGGGCCTTGGCCACGTCCTCGGGCCGCACCTCGGCCCGGTAGGGCGACGGCGCCCCCGCCCCGGCGGACAGCGTCACGGTGCGGGTGCCGCCCCCGCCGCTCCTGGCCGCCGCCGCGGCGGCCTCGGCGGCCCGGGACAGCCCCTCCTCGGTCAGGTCGCTGGTATGGGCGAACCCGGTGGTGTCGCCCACGACCACCCGGATGCCGGCGCCCCGGTCGCGGCCGGACGTGAGCTCCTCCACCTTGCGGTCGTCGAGGCGGGCCGAGGAGGTGCGCTTGTCCTCCACGAAGACCTCGGCGAAGTCACCACCGGTGCGGAGGGCGGCGCCGAGGGCGCGCTGCAACACGGACGGGTCGAGCACGCTCCATCCTACCGCCGCCCCCTTTCCTCCCCGGCTGGGCCCTCAGCCCTCCGGGAAGCCGAAGAAGTCGACGGTGACGAACTCGGGAATGCGCTTGGAGCGGGCCTCGGGCCGCTCCGTGGTCTTCTCCAGGGGCAGCTGGACCCGGCGCAGGCGGCCCTCGCCGTCCACCCAGATGTCGGCGTAGAAGGCGGGGACGCCGAGACGCCGGGCGAAGGCTTCCATGGCGGCCCGGCGGGCAGCCGGGGCCTCCACCACGGCCCGCTCCACGTTGATGACCGCCTCGTAGCGGAAGGTGGAGGCGCCCCGGACCAGAGCCCCGCCGTAGGACTCCACCGCCAGGGCGCCCCGGACCAGGTCCACCATGGCGCGGGGGTCGTCCAGTTCGGGGTGTTCGCCAGTGGGCGGCTGGTCTCCGGCGGGCCCTGAGCCTTCGAAGTCGACCTCCCCGCTGCGTACCGCCCCCGGCGCCGACGCCTCGAACCGGGCCCGGCCGGCGGCCACGGTGCGGTCCGGGGCGGCGCCCACCACGGCGGACGGTTCGCCCCTCGGCCCGCCCGTCCGGTCCGAGCCACAGGCCGTCCCGACGGTTGTGACCAGGATCACAGTGAACAGCGCAAACAAACGGGCCACGAGGCGTTTAACCTAGGAGCGGTCGTCCAGGGGGAGCCACGTTGGACCTGAGGAAATGGGTAACACCAGCCCTGAGACTGGTCGCCACCGTCGCCATGCTGGGATGGCTGACGGGTCACATCGACCTGTCCCAGCTACGGGTGCCCCCGTGGAGCACCACGACGTTCCTGTGGCTGGGCGCCGCCTCCGTGATGACCCTCGCCGGGGTGGTGCTGGCCGCCCTCCGCTGGCAGCGGGTGCTGGTGGCCCTCGACCAGGGTGCCAGCACGCCCACGCTGGTGCGCCACTACCTGGCCGGGATGTTCGTGGGGAACTTCCTGCCCACCACCATTGGCGGTGACGTGGTGCGGGCCAGCCGCCTGTCGGCCTCCACCGGCCAGACCCCCACCGCGGTCGCCTCCATCGTCCTGGAGCGGCTGACCGGATGGCTGGTGCTGCCCCTCCTCACCCTCATCGCCCTGCTCGTCAATCCGGGCCTGCGGCGCCACGCCCCCGGGCCGGCCGGCACCGCCTTGTGGGTCGCCGTGGCCACGCTGGTTGCCCTGGGCGCGGTGGTGTGGCTGGCCGCCAGCCCCGCCCTCGGCGGCCGCCTCACCAGCGCGGCGGGTTGGCGCCGGTTCACCGGGGCCGTCCACCTCGGCCTCGACCAGGTCCGCCGCCGGCCGGGCCTGGCCTTCGAGATCCTCACCGTGGGCTTCGCCTACCAGCTGGCCGTGATGCTGGGCGCCTTCCTGGCCGCCAAGGCCCTCGGCCTCAACGTGGGGTGGACGGCCATCCTGGCCTTCTTCCCGGTGGTGGCCATCGTGCAGGTGCTGCCCCTCACCGTGAGCGGCCTCGGCACCCGCGAGGCGGCCCTCGTGTTCTTCCTGCACCCCCTCGGGGTGGCCCAGGCCGACGCCTTCGCCCTGGGCCTGCTCATCTACTTCGTGAACCTGGGCGTGAGCCTCCTCGGCGCGCCCGCCTTCGCTCTCGGCAGCCGAGCCCGCGCCGTCGCGTGAGGGGGGCGCACCGCCGCCCCCGCGCCCGCCGCCTCCGCTGGTGGCGGGAGGTGCTCCACATCCTCGCCTTCTACTCCGTCTACAGCTTCATCCGGAACAAGGGCGCGGCCACCGACTCCAGCGTGGAGGCCTTCCGCAACGCCCGGCAGGTGATCCGGGCCGAGCGGGCCCTGGGCAGCTTCCACGAGGAGGCCATCCAGGACGCCTTCCTCGGCTCCGACTGGTTCATCCGCTTCTGGAACATCTTCTACGGCACGGCCCACTTCATCGTGACCGTGGTCGCCCTCGTCTACCTGTTCCGCCGCATGAGCGGCCGGTACCCGCTGTGGCGCAACACCCTGGCCTTCACCACCGGGATGGCCCTGGTGGGCTTCGCCTTCTACCCCCTCATGCCACCCCGCCTGCTGCCGGCCGGCTACGGCTTCGTCGACACCCTGAAGGACGTGGGCGGGCTGTGGTCGTTCGAGTCGGGGGCGGTGGCCAAGATCTCCAACCAGTACGCGGCCATGCCCAGCCTCCACTTCGCCTGGTCCTCGTGGTGCGCCTTCGTCCTGGTGCCGGCCCTGCGCCGGCCGTGGCAGAAGGCCGCCATGATCCTCTACCCGTTCCTGACCCTGTTCGCCATCGTGGTCACCGCCAACCACTACTGGCTCGACGCCGCCGGGGGCGCCGTCACCCTCGCCGTGGGCTTCGTGCTGGGCCGGGCCTTCACCAAGTTCCTGGCCGACCGGGTCCAGCAGCCGGTCCCGGAGACAGCGCCGGCCGGCGTGGTGATCGAGCCTGGACCCGAGCCGGAGAAGGTGCTGGTCGGGGCTGACCGGGACGGGGCCGGCGGCGCCGGGCCGGCGGACGAGGCTCCGGCGTCGGTTGCCGAGCCC